>JAJXUY010000344.1 GCA_021782525.1 Acidobacteriota bacterium
GGGGTCGGGCGCGATCATGCCGGCCTCGCCGCCGACCGTGACCTGCCGCAGCTGCGCGGGGCCGATCGTGGCGGCGTAGGGGGTGAAGGCGGGGAGGCTGACCGCGCCGGCGTCCTGCTGCGCGCCGTAGACGTGGTACGGGAACGCCGTGTCGGTCGCCACGTGGTAGAGCTGCGCGGTGGGCTGGTTCATCCGCGTGCTCCAGCTCCGCCCGCCGTTGACGGTGACCTGGGCGCCCTGATCGGACCCCACGATCCGGCGCTCCGGGTGAGCCGGGTCGACCCAGAGGTCGTGGAAGTCGTCGCCGGTGAAGTCGCCGCTCTCGGCGATGAAGTGCCGCCCGCCGTCGTCCGAGCGCAGCAGGATCGTGTTCGGCACCCACACCCGGTCGGGGTCGGTCGGGTCCACCGTGAGGCGACCGAAGTACCAACCCCGCGCCCAGATGCGGCTGTCCGCACTGGTGCGCTCCCAATGCGCCCCGGCGTCGTCCGAGCGGTACAGCCCGCCCGCCGGCCCATCGACGAGGGCGTACACGCGGTCGGGCTTGGAGGGAGCGACATCGAGGCCGATCCGGCCGACGCGGGCGGGGAACCCCCCACCCTCGATCCTCGTCCAGTGGTCGCCGCCGTCGGCCGATTTCCACAGCCCCGAGCCTGGCCCATCGAGCGGCGGGTAGACGCTCCACGGTGGGCGTCGCGCCTGCCAGAGCGCGGCGTAGACCGTGTCGGGGCGGCCGGGCTCGAACGCCAAGTCGATCGCGCCGGTGGCGCTGTCGGGACCGAGCACTTTCGCCCACGTGCGCCCGCCGTCGCTGCTGCGGAACACACCGCGCTCGGGGTTGGGACCGTAGGGATGGCCGAGGGCGGCGACGAAGACACGGTTCGCATCGCGCGGGTCGACGAGGATGCGGCCGATCTGCTGCGAGTCGCCGAGGCCGACGTGGGCCCAGGTGCGGCCCCCGTCGCCGGAGCGATAGACGCCGTCGCCCTGGGCGATGTCGGAGCGCATATCGGCCTCGCCGGTGCCGACGTAGAGCACCTCCGGGTCCGAGGGGGCCACGGCAAGGGCGCCGATCGCGCCCATCGGCTGGCCGTCGAAGATCGGGCGCCAGGTGCGTCCCGCGTCGTCACTCACCCACACGCCGCCGTTGACGGCGCCGAAGAAGAACCGGTCGGGCCGGCCGGGAACGCCGCTGACCGTGAGGACGCGGCCACCGCGGAAAGGACCCAGCAACCGCCAGTGCAGGCCGGCGAACAGCGCCGGATCGGCCGCGACGGCGAGCCGGGCGGCGGCAAGCAGGAAAACGGTAACGAGGGTGCGACGTGCCATGGGACTCTCCCTGGTGCAGGTGCCAGGACCGGCGCGGGTGTCAGGGCGGCGCGGCGGCGAGCCCGTGGACCGCGGTCACGCCGACTCGCCGTTCGCCTCCCTGGCGGCGTTCACCTTGGCCAGCGCGCTGTGGTGCCGGCCGTAGCCGAAGTAGATCACGAAGCCGATCAGCAGCCAGACGAACAGGCGCAACCAGTTCTGCCCCGGCAGCGAGAACATCAGCAGCAGGCAGAGGGCGACCCCCAGGATCGGCACCGCCAGGCCGAGCGGGGCGCGGAACGGCCGCTCGGCGCCCGGGTTGGTGAAGCGCATGATCAACACTGAGACGCACACCATGACGAAGGCGAGCAAGGTGCCGATGTTGGTCAGCTCGGCGAGGATGCGCAGCGGCAGGAAGGCGCCGAGGATGGCGACGACGATGCCGGTGAGAATCGTGGACTTCCACGGCGTGTGGAACTTCGGATGGACGGCGCCGAAGAAGCTGGGCGGCAGCAGCCCGTCACGTGCGATGGCGAGCAACACGCGGGGCTGCGAAAGCATCATCACCAGGAGCACCGAGGTGATACCCATCAGCGCCCCCAGCGAGACGATCCCCTGCGCCCAGGGGAGGCCGACCTGTCTGAACGCGTCGGAGACGGGGGCGTTGATGTCGATGTGGTCGTAGCGCACCATGCCGGTGAGCACGGCCGAGACGGCGATGTACAGCACCGTGCAGATCAACAGCGAGGCGATGATGCCGATCGGCACGTCGCGGTGCGGCCGTTTGGCCTCCTCGGCGTGCGTCGAGACCGAGTCGAATCCGATGTAGGCGAAGAAGATGATCGCGGCGCCGGCGAGCATGCCGAGCGGCTGGCCGCCGGCGTCCGACTGCCCGAGCACGGTCTTGCCGAAGAACGAGAGCCCGGTGTAGCCGAACGGCGCGAACGGGTGCCAGTTGGCGGGGTTGACGTAGAACGAGCCGACGACGATCACGAAGAAGACGATCGCCAGCTTGATCCCCACGATCGCGGTGTTGAACGAGGCGCTCTCGCGGATCCCCTTGACCAGGACCGCGACCAGCAGAATGGTGATCACGATCGCCGGCAGGTCGAGCGTGGTGCCGGTGGAGATGATCCGCCCGAGGCCGGGGTCGTAGTCGAACGGCGCTCGCGTCAGCGCGTGCGGCACGTGAAAGCCGAAGATGCCGATGAAGTCCTGGAAGTACGCGGACCAGCCGTGCGCGACCGTCGCCGAGACCACGGTGTACTCGAGCACCAAGTCCCAGCCGATGATCCAGGCGAACAGCTCGCCCATCGTCGCGTAGGCGTAGGTGTACGCCGAGCCGGCCACCGGCACCATGGAGGCGAACTCCGCGTAGCACAGCGCGGCGAAGACGCAGGCGATCCCGGAGACCACGAACGAGAGGATGAGAGCCGGGCCGGCGTTATCGTGCGCCGCCTTCCCCGTGAGCACGAAGATGCCGGTGCCGATGATCGCGCCCACGCCCAGGCTCGTGAGCTGAACCGGCCCGAGGATCCGCCGCAGCCGGTTCTCGCCCTTCATCTCCTCGAGCAGCATCGCCAGCGGTTTCGTTGCGAACAGCTGTCGCCTCATGCGAGTGTCCTCCTCGCGCCCACGACCGGTCGCTGCGACTCGTCGTGAGGGATCGGCTCACGGGGGGCCACGTCGCCCCCGAGCCCTTCTAGAACAGCGTGCGCTCCACGTTGTGTTCGACCGGCCAGTCGTACTTGTACACGCCGAAGTCGAACACGACGTGGTACTTCACGACGACCTTCACGCGCACGCCGTCGCGCGTGACGCTGATGTCTTCCTTCTTGACCGGCAGGTCCTTCTGCTTGGCTCTCTCGTAGATCGCCGACGCGATCGCCTCGTTGGTAAAGTGCGGCAGCGAGGCCTGCTCGGCCTCCCGCTCACAGAAGTCCTGCAACTCGGCGACCGC
>JAJXUY010000345.1:0-1094 GCA_021782525.1 Acidobacteriota bacterium
CCGCGGGCACGAGAACACGATGCGGCTCAACTTCTCGATCATGCCGCCGGAGCGCATCGACGAGGGGGTGCGGCGGCTCGGCGCCGTGCTGCGGGAATTCGTCGGCCGCAACGAGGGCGCGGCGTGCTGTGGCGCGGGGGCCGCCGCGAGCTAGGGCGTCGCACGGACGGCGGGACCGTCCGCGACGGGTGAGGTGACCATGGGCGTCGGGGCGTTCAAGGTTGACTCGTTCACGGCCGAGCCGTTCGCCGGCAACCCGGCCGGGGTCTGCCTCCTCACCGAGGCCAGCGACGAGCGCTGGATGCAGGCGGTGGCGCGCGAGATGAACCTCTCCGAGACCGCGTTCCTGCTGCGCGACGGTGCCGGCTTCAGCCTGCGCTGGTTCACGCCAGCGGTCGAGGTGGCGCTGTGCGGGCACGCGACGCTCGCCGCCGCGCACGTGCTGTGGCAGGAGGGCCTCCTGGCGCCCGGCGAGACCGCCCGCTTCGCGACGGCCAGCGGCGAGCTGCGGGCGTCGCGCCGCGGCGACCTGATCGAGCTCGACTTTCCCGCCAAGCCCGAGATGCAGGCCGAGCCGCCGCGCAACCTGATCGAGGCGCTCGGCGTCGCGCCCGCCTACATCGGGCGCAACGTCTTCGACTACCTGCTCCTGCTCGACAGCGAGGCCGCCGTTCGCGCGGTCAAGCCCGACTTCGCGCTGTTGCGCGGCGTGACGGTCCGCGGGGTGATCGTCACCGCCCCCGCGAGCACACCGGGCTACGACTTCGTCTCACGCTTCTTCGCCCCCGCCGTCGGTGTGGACGAGGACCCGGTGACCGGCTCGGCGCACTGCTGCCTCGGTCCGTTCTGGGCCGGCCGGGTCGGCAAGACCGAGCTCTCCGCCTACCAGGCGTCGGCGCGCGGCGGCGAACTGCGAGTCCGCGTCGCCGGCGATCGCGTGTTCCTGGGCGGGCGCGCGGTCACCGTCATGCGCGGCGAGCTGGCGGTCTGAAACCGGGCCAGACGCGAGACGGCCCCCGGGGCGCGAGGCTCCGGGGGCCGCTGTCGCTGGCGAGCGAGGCTCTACGCCAGTTCCTTGAGCGTCTCGGAGAGCA
>JAJXUY010000345.1:1104-3261 GCA_021782525.1 Acidobacteriota bacterium
GCAGGCGGTAGAACCGGCCGACCGTCGAGATCTGCACGCGCTCGTCGGGGGAGTGCGGCGACTCGATCTGCGGCCCCATCGAAACCATGTCCATCCCCGGGTACTTCTCTCCGATCAGCCCGCACTCGAGGCCCGCGTGGATCGCTTTCACCGCCGGCTTGGCTCCGAACTCACGCTCGTACACCGCGAGGGCGCGGTTGAGCACGATCGAGTTCGGGTTCGGCTTCCACCCGGGGTAGCCCTCGAGGTGCTCGACCTCGGCGCCGCCGAGTCGGAACGCGGCCCCGACCTGTTCGGTCGTGGCCGCCAGCGACGGCATCACGGACGAGCGGCTCGAGGTCACGACGTTGACGGCGTTCCCTTCCGTGGTGACGACGGCGAGGTTGTTCGAGGTCTCCACCAGCCCGGGCACCGCGCGGCTCATCGCCAGCACCCCGTGCGGGCACGCGAGCAGGGCGTCGAGGAGGCGTTCGTTGTCGAACCTGATGAACACCTTGCGGTTCTCGGGCAGCTCCGCGAGAGTGGCGCACTCGAGGCGCTGGCCCGGGTCGATCTCGCCGAACTCTTCCTTCAGGACCCGCGCGGCCTCGTTGACCGTCGCCCGCAGCGCCCCCTCGCTCGAGGTGGCGACCCGCACCACCGCGTCCGCCTCGCGCGGGATCGCGTTGTGCTTGCTGCCCCCCGCGATCGACACGATCCCGAACTCGATCCCGGCCCGGCGCACCGCGGCCAGGGTGCGAACGAGGAACTTGAGCGCGTTGCCGCGGTTCTCGTGGATGTCCACGCCGGAGTGGCCGCCGCGCAGGCCGCGCACCGAAATGCGCACGGGCACCGTCGACGCCAGCGCGTCCTCGCGGGTGACCGTAAACGCCGCGTGGGTGTCCGCGCCGCCCGCGCACCCGATGTAGAGCGCCGCGTCCTCCTCGGTGTCGAGGTTGATCAAGGTGCGCCCGGACAGCAACCCGGGGTCGAGCTGCGTCGCACCGGTCAGACCGGTTTCCTCGTCCACGGTGAACAGCAGCTCGAGCGGCCCGTGCACGACGGCGGGGTCCTCGGCCACCGCCATCGCGGTGGCGACGCCGATGCCGTTGTCGGCGCCCAGCGTGGTGCCGGTCGCGTAGACGTAGTCGCCGACCACCCGCACCTGGATCGCGTCCTTCTCGAAGTCGAACGTCACGTCCGAGTTCTTCTCGGGCACCATGTCGAGGTGGCCCTGCAACACGATCACCGGCGCTTTCTCGTGCCCCGGCGTCGCCGGCACCTTGACAAGGACGTTGCCGGTGGCGTCACGCCCGGTCGCGAGACCGACCGACTTTCCCCAGCCGACGACGTGCTCGGCGATCCGCTCCTCGTGCTTGGACGGGCGCGGTACCTGACGGATGGCATCGAAGTGCTTCCAGACCAGGCGTGGTTCAAGTTTGTCCAGTGGGCTCGACACGTGGCACCTTCCTTTCGGGTCTCGGCCGCGCTGCCGCCGGACGCCCCGGCATTCTACCCCGCGGCGCCGCCTCGGAGGACTCGGCGGGGGCTCACCGCCCCGCCACGGCCCGACTCAGCGCATCACCTCGAGGATCCCGTCCTCTTCCATGTAGACGGAGTCGATGAACCGCACGGTGCGGGTGGCCAGCGACATGATCACCGAGGACACCCGCACCCCGCCTCCGAACAGGCGCACCCCTTCGAGCAGGTCGCCCTTGGTCACGCCGGATGCGACGAACAAGGCGTCGTCCGCGGACGCCAGCTCTCTCTCGGTGTAGACGTGGTCGTAGTCGGTGATCCCGATCTCGTCGAGGCGGCGCCGGTGCCAGTCCTCGAGCACCACCAGACGCCCGTACATCTCGCCGTGCAGGCAACGGATCGCTGCGGCCGTGATCACGCCCTCGGGCGCGCCGCCGATCCCCATCAGGGCGTGGATCCCGGTGCCGCGGATCGCGGTCGACATCCCGCCGGAGAGGTCGCCGTCCGAGATCAGCTTGACCCTGGCGCCGGCGGCTCGGATCTCGGAGATCAGCTGCTCGTGCCGCGCGCGTTCGAGCACGACGACGGTGAGGTCCTCGACGTCGCGCTCGAACGCCTTGGCGATGTTCGCCAGGTTGTCCTTCACCGGGGCGTCGATGTCGATGCAGCCGCGCGCCGTCGGCCCGACGACGATCTTCT
>JAJXUY010000346.1 GCA_021782525.1 Acidobacteriota bacterium
TGCGCCCGATCGAGCCGGCGAAGAGGACGTCGCCGACGACGGCCACGGGGGCGGCGCCGCCGTCGCCGATGAGGACGACGTGGCCGGGGGAGTGCCCGGGGCAGTGGCGAACGAGCGCGCGCTCCCGCCCGAACGCCAGCGTCTCGCCGTCGCGCAGCGCGCCGTCGGCCGGGACCGTGGCCGGGACGGGGAGGCCGAACATCCGCGACTGCCCGGCGAGGTTGCCGTACAGCGGCAGGTCGCCCTCGTGCAGCAGCACGTCGGCGGTGGGGAACGCCGCCTTGAGCGCGGCGACGCCCCAGGCGTGATCGACGTGGGCGTGGGTGAGCACGAGCGCCGTCGGGCGCAGCGAGCGCTCGCGCAGCGCGGCGATCACCGCCTCGGGGTCGAAGCCGGGGTCCACGACCAACGCTTCACCGGTGGCCGCGCACGAGAGCAGGACGCAGCGCGCCGCGAACGGGCCGAGCTCGAGCCCGACGACGTTCACGCGGTCTTCGCCTCGAGGCCGGCGACGACGCGCTCGAGCAGTCCCAGGAGCCGGCCGCGCGCCGCCTCCCCGGCCTCGAGCACCTCCTGGTGGGTGAGCGGCTGGCCGCCGATGCCGGCGGCCATGTTGGTGGCGAGCGAGAGGACGAGCACGCGCAGGCCGAGGTGGCGCGCCGCGATCACCTCCTGCACGGTGGACATCCCGACGACGGTGCCGCCCATGCGGCGGAACGCCTCGATCTCGGCGGGGGTCTCGTAGTTCGGGCCGAGGGTGCCGACGTACACGCCCTCGGACACCGCGAAGCCGGCCGCGCGGGCGCCCTCGACGGCGACGGCCCGCAGCGCCGGATCGTAGGCGTCGGTCAGGTCGGGGAACATCGGCGCCCGCCACCGTCCCCACTCGCCGAGCAGCGGGCTGGTCGCCTGGAGGTTGATGTGGTCGCGCACGACGACCAGGCTGCCCGCGCTCACCGCGGGGTCGATCGAGCCGCTCGCGTTGGTCGCGACGTACACCGGCGCGCCGAGCAACCCGGCCAGGCGCGGGATCGCCGCCACCTGCGCCGCGCCGTACCCCTGGTAGAGGTGGAAGCGGCCGTTGAAGACGAGCAGGCCGCGCTCGCGCTTGCGCCAGAGCGTGACCGTCGGCGTGTGCCCCGGCAGTTCGGCGACCGGAAACGGGAACACCTCGGCGTACGGGATCTCGGCGGCGCTCTCCCAACCCGGCGCCGCGAGGCTGATCCCGGAGCCGGCCACGAAGGCGGCGACGAGGTCACCGGTGGCGTGGCGTTCGGCGAAGGTGCGGGCGGCGGCCTCCAGCGTGGCGGGCGTCAGCGTGTCCATGATGGGAAAGGATAGCGCACCGGCTCGGGCGGCCCGCGGCGGTCAGTGGCCGGCGAACCTCTCGCCCGCCGCCACCCGCACCGGCAGGACGTTCTCGGGCGGCGGCAGCGGGCAGGTGGCGAACGGGGTGAAGGCGCACGGTGGGTTGGTGGCCTTGTTGAAGTCGAGGACCACGGTGTGGTCGCCGGCCGCCGGTGCGTCCGCGTCGAGGAAACGGCCGGCGCCGTACGTCTCGCGGCCGCTGGTGGCGTCGCGGAAGACGAAGAAGAAGGTGCGATCCCCGGGGGAGGAGACGAACGGCTCGAGGGCGAGGGCGCGCCCGCCGAGCGCAAAGCGCACCACGCCCGGGGCGAGCATCGTCTGCGCCGGCCCCTGGTGGCTCGCAACCTTCACCTCGCGCGGCGTGGGGTACGGCTCGAACGTGCCGGTGACGCGGTACGCCTCGTCGAGCGGAAAGTGCTCGATCCCGCGGAAGTCGGCGCGAGCGGGGCTGGCGACGTCCTTGATGCGGACCCCGAGCTGCCCGGCGCGGTCGATGACGTTGAGCCGGTAGTTCCCGAGGGCGACGACGTCGGGATGACCGCTGGCGTCGGAGCGCAGCGGCCCGCGGGCGGCCGTGCGGCCGGCGACCGTGACGGCTGCCCCGGGCGCCGGGTCGAGGACGACCGCGCCGCCCGCGCCGAGGTCGAAGCTCCCGGCGACGCCGGGGATGCCGGCGCCGGCGAGCACGATCTCGTCGCCCGGGTCGGACCCGAAGCGGTTCGCCCCCGGGCGCAGCCACACCAGACCGGCAAGCGTGAGCCAGCCGTCGGGCGCCGTGAGCCGCGCGAGGCGGGCCGCCCGCCACGCCTCGACCTCGGCGCGGTACGCCGGATCGACGGCCGGCGCCCGGCGGGCGCACCCGACGGCGAGCCCGAGCGCCAGGAGCGGGAGGAGCGCGACGGCACGGAGGGCGGCACGGTGCGTGAGCATGCCGCCGTTGTACCACGGTCGCGCGCGGCGGGAGCCCCGGCGCGGGGCTACGGCGCGAGGAGCGCCTTGACGACCGGGTAGTCGGCGTCGCGCAGCGCTCCGGCGCGGATGCAGCGCACCTTGCCCCCCGGCGCGGCGATCACCTGCAGCGGGATCGCTCCCGTCGGGGCGCCGGGGAAGCGCCGCAACCAACCCTCGAGGCCTCCGGGCGCGGCGAGGCGCACGGAGTTCCCCGGCGCGGTCTCGGGGTTGTCCTTGAGGAACTGCACGAGATCCTGCTGGCGCTCGTCCACCGACAGGAACCAGAGGTCGAACGGGCGGCCCTCTGCGTCGAGTCGCTGGTGCCAGCGCAGCAGCAGCGGCATCTCGCGCCGGCACGGCCCGCACCACGTCGCCCATACGTTGACCCAGACCCAGCGGTCGGCAGGGAGTGCCGGGAGCGGCGCGCCGGTGCGGGCGGGCTCGACCTGCGGGAGCGTGAGCCTCGGCGCGTCGGCGTCGGTGTAGAACACGTCGCACCAGCGCCGCGTGTCCGGCCCGTGGCCGCTCGCGGCGACGCTGTCGGAGCGGCCGGCGGCGGGCTGGCCGCCGCCGCCGCACGCCACGACGAGCACCGCGAGCGCGGTGAGGGCCGCGGCCCGCCTCAGAGCCGGCAGTCGATCCATGCGATGAACGCCGAACGGTTGAGGAAGGCGCTGGTGCAAGCCTCCTCGGGACGGGAGCGTTGCCAGGTGCAGAACTCCTTGTCGAGTTGGGCGTACTCGGCGCCGAGCCAGAGCAGGCCGACCTCCTGGTCGAGGTCGGGGTCGGCGAACTTGCGCCGGATGTGGTCGAGCACCGCCTCGGCGCGCTTGCGCGACAGCTCGCGGTTGTACGCCAGCGGACCCTCGGTGGAGGCGCGCGAGACGACGAGGAAGTACGAGGCGCCGCGCTGGTCGGCGAACGCCTTGTCGAGGAGCGCGG
>JAJXUY010000347.1 GCA_021782525.1 Acidobacteriota bacterium
ATCGCACCGGCGGTCCTCGAGTTCCTCCGCCGCGCCCACCGGCGGCCGGTCCCCAGCGGCCGGGACTGAGCGGATGTCCCGGCCCGAGGACGGTGGCCCCGGCCGCGGCCGGGTCGCGCGGGTCGAGGTCGGGGTGTCGCTCGCGATCGTCCTGTGGGGGGTCAACTACGCGGTGATCAAGGCCGCCCTCACCGAGCTGCAGCCGCTCGCGTTCAACGCGATCCGCTTCGTGCTGGCGACGCTCACGCTCGCCGCGCTCGTGCGCGGGCGCGGCCCGATGCCGCGAATCCCCCGCCCCGACCTCGTCCGCCTCGCGCTCCTCGGCCTGCTCGGCCACGCCGTCTACCAGCTGCTCTTCATCGCCGGCATCGCCCGCACCACGGCGGCCAACGCATCGCTGATCATGGCTTCGTGCCCGATGCTCGTGGCGATCCTCGGGACGGCGCTCGGGCGCGACCGGTTGGGGCCGGCGGCGTGGGCCGGGGTCGTCCTCGCCGGCGCCGGACTCGTGCTCGTCCTCACCGCCGGTGGGCGCCACCCGGCGGTCACGGGCGCGCTCGCTGGCGACCTGCTGATCCTCGCCTCCGGGATCGTCTGGGCCGTCTACACGGTGCTCGCGAGCAACGTGATGGCGCGCACGCCGGCGCGCGCCGCAACGCTGGTGACGTTTCTCGCCGGGACGCCGGCACTGGTGGCGGTGGCGATCCCCTCGCTGGCGAGCCAGAACTGGAGCGCCGTCGGTGCGCGCGGCTGGCTCGGCGCCGCGTTCTCGGGGGTGCTCGCCATCGGGATCAGCTACGTCCTGTGGAACGCAGGGCTGGCCGCACTCGGCGGCGCCCGCACCGCGGTGTACCAGAACTTCACGCCGGTGGTCGCCGCGCTCACCGCGTGGCTGACGCTGGGTGAGCGCTGGACCCCCGGCCAGTTCGCCGGCGCCGCCGCCGTCCTCGCCGGGATCGCGCTGACCCGGCGCCGCCGGCCAGCGGAGGCGCCGGGCCTGGCGCCTCCCGACACCGCCTGATGGCCGACGACGCCCTTCACACGGCATTCACGGCGCCGCCTTCCCGCCGTCACGTCCCGCCGTTACACATGGCAGCGGGCCACCGGCCCAAGGAGGAAGCGATGAAGGAGAACGGCAACCGGATCAAGAGCAGCGGATCGGTCGCGCGGCTCGTGGCCGCCGGGGTGCTCGCCGCGCTGCTGGTGGCCGCAGCCGCCACCGCGCAGGTCACTAACCTGTACTACCAGGAGGTCCGCAAGGACGGCGAGATTTACGTGTTCAACACGTATGAGGCCTACCACTCGTTCACGGCGACCGGTCAGATGAACAAGGCCGCGATCACGCTCCCCGGCCGCGGTCCGAACGGGGAGACGCTGGTCGGCGACGACGCCACCGCCATCGACCTCTTCCTCTTCAAGAACAACCTGCCGGCGTACGACCGGCCGACGCCCGCGCCCAAGCCGGCCGCGCCGTCGCCGCTCAAGGGCCTGCACGTGGGCGGCACCTTCTACCTCTCGTTTCAGAACGGGACGGCGTACGCCGGCACGCCCGGCCAGACGAGTTCGTACAGCAAGTTCGTCCTCAAGCGCGGCTATCTCGACGTGACCGACGACATCACGCCCTGGTTCGCCGGCCGCATCACCACCGACATCTACCAGAACGCCGCCGGCGACTACCAGCCCAGGATCAAGTACCTGTACGGCAGCTTCCACTGGCAGGGCAACGACTTCTTCTCCCAACCCTACGTCAACGTCGGCCAGGTGGTCATCCCGTGGCTCGACTGGGACGAGGCCGTGAACCGCTACCGCATGCAGGACGAGATGTTCCTCGAGCGCAACGGCATCCTCAACAGCGCCGACGACGGCATCCTGGTGGGGTCGAACCTCGGCGGCCTGATGTCCGAGGAGTACCGCAAGAACGTGGACGGCGCCTACGCGGGCCGCTATGGCTCCTGGCAGCTCGGCATCTACAACGGCAACGGCTACCACGCGGCGGAGAAGAACCAGAACAAGGCCTTGGAGGCGCGCCTCTCGCTCCGGCCGCTCCCCGACGTCGTGCCGGGCCTGCAGTTCACGGTCTTCGGCGTCAACGGCAAGGGCAACGTGGCCAGCGTTCCCGGCAAGAGCCTGCCCGACTGGACCGTGTTCGACGGCATGGTGTCGTACGAGACCGCCCTCTTCACCGGCCAGGCCGAGTACTTCTCCGGCAAGGGGAACCAGGGTGGCACGGCCGTCAACGCCGACGGGTCGGCGCGCAAGCAGAAGGGCTACTCGCTGTTCGCCAACGTCCGCCTCGGCGAGGGCGCGCGGTGGGGCGTCATCGGCCGCTACGATCACTTCGACCCCAACTCCGAGCGGACCGCGAGCGCGCTGGACGACGTGACGAAGCTGTCGATCGTGGGCGTCTCCTACGCCTTTGCCGGTCCGAACATGTGCCTGCTCGACTACCAGGTGAAGAAGCACACCGACCCTGGCATCCCCGACGAGAAGCGCGTCCAGCTCACGCTCCAGGTCAAGTTCTAGCCGGACCGCCCGCCCGGGAAGAGCCGGGGCGGGGATCGTGTTCCAAGAAACGGAGGGTAACCTCCATCCTGCCTCGGCAGGATCTGGGGCCGCCGACCGGGGGGGAGGCGGCCCCTTCTTCGTTCTCGCGCCGCGCCGGGATCTGGTGGCCGACCGGCTCGGGGGCACAGGAGTGACGCGGACGCAGCGGAGCCGAGGGGCGCGGGAGCAGAGGAGCACGAAGCCACCGGCACCGTTGCTCCCCCGCTCCTCGGCTCCTCGGCCCGTTTCGTTCCGCCACATCGCGGTACGATGCCGAGGTGCGGAGGCCGAGATGAGAGAGTTCGGGTTGTTCATCGCGGGCGCCTGGCAACCAGGGGACGGCGTGTTCACGGTGCGGTCGCCCCACGACGGGCGGGCCGTCGCCGAGATGGCCCGCGCCGGCGAGAAGCAGCTCGAGGCCGCGCTTGCGGCGGCCGCGGCGGCGCGACCGGCGATGGCCGCGTTGTCGCCCTACCAACGGGCGACGATCCTGGAGGCGGTTGCCGACGAGGTCGCGCGCCGCCGCGAGGAGCTGGCGCAGGTCATGGTCGAGGAGGCCGGCAAGCCGCTGGCCCTGGCCCGTATCGAGGCGGACCGCTGCGTCGAGACGTTCACCGAGTCGGCCCGGGTCGCGCGCACCCCGGCCGCGGAGTTGCTCGATCTCGGCGGGTTCCCCTCGGGCGCCGGCCGCACGGCGCTTCTGCGCCGCGTTCCG
>JAJXUY010000348.1 GCA_021782525.1 Acidobacteriota bacterium
CGCCGCCGATCAGCGCGCCCCAGAAGTTCGCGCGGCCGACGTTCGCCTTGCTGAAATCGGCCTTGCGGCAGTCGGCGAACCGAAACGACGCGCGGCGGCAGTTGGCGCCGACGAGGCGCGAGAAGCGTAGATCGGCGCGCGTGAAGTCGCCGCCGGAGAGGTCGGCGAGAATGAGGTCGCAACCGGAGAGGTCCGCGTCGATCGCCACCGCGCCGACGAGCGAACTCTGCCGCAGGCGGCTGCCGCGCACGTTCGCCCCCGTGAGGATCGCCCCGTCCAATTTCGCGGCTTCGAGGTTGGCCTCGCGCAGGTCCGCCCCCTCCATGCGCGCCTGCTCGAAGCGGAAGCCGCGCAGGTTGCAGCCGACGAACGTCGCGCCGGTGAGGTTCGCGCGCACCAGCGAGAGCCGCCCCAGCTTCGGCGAACGGAAATCCACGCCCGAGAGCTGTGCGGCCGCCATCTGGACGCCCGCGAGCTCGGTGTGAAGCAGCATCGCCTCGCGGAAGTCGGCGGCCTGGGCGTCGCAGTTGGTCAGCCGCGCCGCTTCCAGGTTCGCGAGGCGGAACGTCGCGTGGCTGACGTCGGCGCCGTCGAAGTCGGCGCCCCGCAGGTCGGCGCGCAGGAAATTCGCCTCACGCATCTTGGCCTTCAGCATCTTCGCACCGGCGAGGTTCGCGCCGGGGAGCTGGATGCGGGTCGCCTCGGCCTCGCGCAGGTCCGCGCCGCCGAGGTCGTTCCCGGCGAGGTTGACGCCCTCGAGGATCGCGCCGACGAGCGTCGCCCCGGCGAGGCTCGCGCGGTCGAGGCGCGCGCCGCGCAGCGTCGCGCCGGTCAGGTCGGCGCCGCCGAGGTTGACACCGTCGAGGACCGCCGCCTCGAGGTTGACCTGAGCGAGGTTGGCGCGCGAGAGGTCGCTGCCGGAGAAGTCGGCGCCGCGGAACGTCGCGCCGGCAAACACGGCGCCCTTGAGCGAGCAGTTCCGGATTTCGAGCAGGTCGAACCGGACCCCGGCGCAGCTCGCGCCGTCGAGAACCGCGCCCGAGAGGAAGACGCCCTCGATCTCGGCGTTCGCCAGGTTGGCCCCGGTCAGGTCGGCGCCGGTCAGGTCCGCCCGCGTCAGCAGCGCGCGCGACAGGTCGGCGCCGCGCAGGTCCCGGCCGGCGAGCTCCGCCTCGACCAGGTCCGGGATGATGCGGGGGTTCTCGCTACGCCAGCGCGGCCACCCCGGCGAGAGCAGCAGACGCACGTGTTCGGCGTTCGCCATGCGGGGATTCTAGCGTGGAACCGGGCCGCAGCGCTCAGCCGGCCGGCACCACCGGGCCGACGCCGCCCGGACCGGACACCAGCTTCGCCAGCTCTTCGAGCTCGCCCCGCCGCCCGGCCTCCGCGGCGACGGCGCGTGCCGCCTCGAGCTCTCGCCGGTGCGCCCACAGGCTCGCCACCACGAACTCCGGCCGCCCCCACTGCCGCAAGCCGGTCAGCTCGCCGGGCCCGCGCTGGCGAAAGTCCTCCTCGGCGATCCTGAACCCGTCGGCCGTCGCCGCGATCACCTCCAGCCGCCGCCTCGCCTCCTCCGAGCAGTCGGCGCCGGTGAGCAGCACGCAGAACGAGCGGCGGCGCCCGCGGCCGACGCGCCCGCGCAGCTGGTGGAGCTGCGCCAGGCCGAAACGCTCGGCGTTCTCGATCACCATCACCGAGGCGTTGGGCACGTCCACGCCGACCTCGATCACGGTCGTCGCGCACAGCACGCCGATCTCGCCGGCGGAGAACGCCGCCATCACCGCCTCGCGCTCCTCCGGCGGCGTGCGCCCGTGGACCGCTTCGACCCGCACGCCGGCGAGTGCCTGGCGCACCGCCCGGACGTGGGTGGCGATCGCACGGGCCGATATCTTCTCCGACTCCTCGACGAGCGGAACGACCCAGTACGCCTGCCCGCCCGCCGCCACCTCCTTGCGCAGGAACTCCGCCAGTCTCGGCCGCGCCGAGTCGTCGCGCAGCACGGTGCGCACGGCCCTCCGGCCCGGCGGCATCTCGTCGATCACCGAGACGTCGAGGTCGCCGTACAGCGACAACGCCAGTGACCGCGGGATCGGCGTCGCCGTCATCACCAGCAGGTGCGGCGCCTCGCCTTTCTCCAGCATCGCCTGCCGCTGCGCCACGCCGAAGCGGTGCTGCTCGTCCACGATCGCGAGCCCGAGCCGCCCGAACACGACCGCGTCCTCGATCAGGGCGTGCGTGCCGACCACCAGGTGGGCGCTGCCTTCCTCCAGTCCCTGCCGCACGCGGCGCTTCTGCGCTGCGGGCAGCGAGCCGATGAGCAGCTCCGGTGTGAACGGCGTCGGCTGCAGCAACCGGCGCAGCGTGAGGTAGTGCTGCTGCGCCAGCAGCTCCGTCGGCGCCAGCAGCGCCACCTGTCTGCCCGAGGCGAGCACCACGAGCGCCGCCAGCGCCGCCACGATCGTCTTGCCGGAGCCGACATCACCCTGGAGCAGCCGGGCCATCGGGTAGCCGCGTTGCAAGTCCGCGACGATCTCCCCCAGCGCGCCCCGCTGTGCCCCGGTGAGCGCGAACGGCAGCACGCGGCGCGCGCTGGCGCGGATCTCCTCGGTGATCCGGCACGCCGCCACCCGCTGCCGCCGCCGGCGAGCGCGTTCGCGCTCGAGCACGACCGCAAAGGCCAGCAGCTCCTCGAACGCCAGTCGGCGATGCGCCGCCGTCCGGCGCGAGGCGAGCTGCTCGAACAACGAGGCGAGCGCCGTCTCGCCCGCGGGCGGGTCCGGGAAGTGGACGCGCCGCAGCGCGTCACCCAGGCCGGGGAGCTCAAGCTCGGCCGGCAGCCGCTCCGCGAGCGGGTCACCGACCGGTCCGAGCGCTCCGAGCGCCCGCGCGACCAGGGTCCGCACCCGCCGCCCCGAGAACGTGCCGAGCTTGCGGTACATCGGCACGATCCGGCCGAGATGGACCGGCTCGGCGTCCTCGTCCTCGACCTCCCACTCGGGCCCAACCAGCTGCACGCCCCACCCGCCACGAGCCGGCCGCACCGGCCCGTGCAGCCACACGCGCGAGCCCGGCCGCAGCGCCGAGGTCAGGTACGGCTGGTTGAACCACACGACCGGCAGCGGCCCGGTCCCGTCGTCGAGCACGGCTTCCACGATGCGCAGGCGACGGTTGCGGGCGCGGCGCTCGACGAGCTGCACCAGGCGCCCGCTCACCGTCACAGCGCCGTCGAGGGCCGCAAGCGACCGGATCGCCCTCGGG
>JAJXUY010000349.1 GCA_021782525.1 Acidobacteriota bacterium
CGAGGACGCCGTGCACGTCGGCTTCATCAAGAAGGACGGCGTCTTCTTCCTCGCCAAGCCGTACGGCATCGAGGAGCTGGCGCGCAAGGTGCGCGAGACGCTGGACGCCCCGAGCGGCGTGGCCCAGCCCGAGCCGGCGTGACACGGGCGCCCGGGAATTCCGGGGCGCCCGTGTCATCGAACCGCGTCCGGTCTCAGTGACCGAGGTGGCGCTTGACGGCCCTCGCCACCGCGGCGGTGACGTTGCCCTTGACGGTGCGGAAGTCACCCGACGCGACCACGGCGCTGGCCTGGTCGAGCAGATCGACGTGCAGCAGCGAGCTGACCGGCATGAAGGCGTCCGGCAGCGCGGTCTCGTCGCCCTCGGGGGCGCTCGAGAACTCGGCGCTGATACGACCGGTTGCCGAGGCGGTCAGCGTCGCCAGCGTCGTCCCGTCGATCACGATGCTGTAGTCGGCCCCGGAGGTGAGACCCCAGACGCCGACCGTGAGCTCCTGTAGCGGGCCCTTGATCGTGGCCGCCACGATCCCGACCACGCCGGGAACGCCGCTCGTCAGGACCGCCGCCGCGATGTAGTCGGGGGCCGGGTTCTCCTTGGTGTTGACGTTCGCGTCGGCGAAGTCGCCGGTGAGCACGGCTGTCCCCGAGGGGTCGTCGATGCTGACTTGCTTGAGGCCGTCGACCGGCTGCAGCCCGGCCGGCAGCGCGCCCGCGCCGGGGATGCCCGCGTTGGACAGGAACAGGTGGCCCTCGCCCTCGTCGTTGGTCGTGATCACCCCGGCCGAGACGGTGTCCACCACGATCTCGTACGTGGTCCCGGGGAGCAGCCCCTCGACCCCGACCTTGAAGTCCTGCCGGTCGAACCCGTCGGCGAAGACGAAGTGGCGGGTGACGACCACGCCCTGGGCGCCGGCCGGCGCAGCAGCCGTCGCGGTCAGGTGCAACACCGCGATGAACGACGAGACGAGAGAACTCGATTCGCCGCAGCCGCCGGCCTGGACCGCGATCTCGAATGCGTTCATCGAGCCGTCGCCCTGCACCTGGCCGCGCACGCGGACCGTCACCCCGACCGCCACGCCGCCCTCGTGCTGGTCGATCTCGGTCGTCGCGCCGACGTGGATGGTCGTGCCGCCGACCTGCCAGTCGCCGACCAAGCCGCCGGACGGCAGGCTGGTGACGACGCCGCACAACGCCACCGTTCCCGCAACGCCCGGCGGCGGCGACTGGACCTGGATCGCCGTCGCGTTCACCGAGCCGTCCGTCGCCAACGTCCCGGCCACGTGGACCCTCACACCGACGGCCACCGCGGCGCCGTCCTGGTTGATCGCCGTGCCCGCGCCGACGTGCACGGTCATCGTCCCGACCGTCCAGTCCCCGATGAACCCGACCGTCGCCGGCAGACTCACCACCGTTCCCTCGAAGTTGACTTGCCCGCTCGCCGGCCGCCCCGAGGCGGCGGCGGGCGAGGCCGTGAGCACGGCCAGCGCCACGCCGAAGACGAGGGCGAGCGCGGCGAACCCCGCGCTCCCCCGGCGTTGCCAGCTCCGTGCGGACTCCGAACCGATCTTGGCGCCCATGGTCATCGACCTCCAGTGACGCCATCCTCGTCCGCTGGGCCATTTGTTGCAGTGATCTCAGTCACGACGGCGTCGTTGCGGGACTGTACGTGAACGTCCAGCAGTGCCGGCCGGGCCACCCGTGGCGGCCGGACGCGCGCCGACGGGGCTCAGTCCTCCTTGACGAACACGGAGAGCGCCCAGGTGACGACCGTGACGATCAGCGAGCCGAGGAGCGCGGGGAGGAAGCCATCGACGTGGAACCCGAAGCCGACGGCGGTTGCGATCTTCGCCGCGAGCAGCAGCATCAGCGCGTTGATGACGAACAGGAACAGCCCGAGCGTGAGCACGATCAGCGGGCAGGTGAGGAGCTTGAGCACGGGCCGGACGACCGCGTTGACGAGGCCGAGGATCAGCGCCATCCCGGCGAACGCCGCCCAGGCGTGACCCTCCACCCGGATCCCGGGGACGAGCCACGCGGCCGCCACCAGGGCGAGCGCCGCGATGAACCAGCGAACGATGAGCTTGCCCATATGGACACCCCTCCGATCTCCGCCCAGGATACAGCCGGCGCCGCGACGTGTCCGCCGGGCGCCGAGAGCGGTACACTTCCGACGATGGGGCGGGGGGAGACACGGCGGCGCGCGGGCGCCCCCACCGGGGAACCGTACGACTTCATCGTCGTCGGCTCCGGTTTCGGCGGCAGCGTCTCCGCCCTGCGTCTGGCCGAGAAGGGCTACCGCGTCCTCGTGCTCGAGGCGGGCAAGCGCTTCGGCGCCGACGACTTCGCCAAGACCAGCTGGAACCTGCGCCGCTACCTCTGGCTGCCGGCCCTCGGCTGCTACGGGATCCAGCGCCTCAAGCTGTTCAGCGACGTGCTCGTGCTCGCCGGCGCCGGCGTCGGCGGCGGCTCGCTCGTGTACGCCAACACGCTGCTCGCCCCGCACGACGAGGTGTTCTCCAGCGCCGCCTGGCCGCGCGGGGCCGACTGGAAGGCCCGCCTGGCGCCCCACTACGCGACCGCGCGGCGCATCCTCGGCGTCACGCCGACGCCGAGGATCTGGGCCGGCGACGAGGCGCTCGCGGCGTACGCGGCCGCGACCGGCCGCAGCGCATCGTTCAGCCGCACCGAGGTCGCCGTGCTGTTCGGCGAGCACCCCGGCGAGGACGTCGGCGACCCGTTCTTCGGCGGCGAGGGGCCGCCGCGCTCGACGTGCACCACCTGTGGCGGTTGCATGGTGGGGTGCCGCTTCAACGCCAAGAACACGCTCGACAAGAACTACCTCTACTTCGCGGAGAAGCTCGGCGCCGAGGTCGCGTCCGAGACCACGGCCACCCTCATCGCGCCCGACGGCGAGGGCGGCTACCTGGTGCGCACGCGGCGTTCCGCCGGCAAGCTGCGGCGCGGGCGACGCACGCTGCGCGCGCGCGGCGTCGTGCTCGCGGCCGGCGCGATGGGCACGACCGACCTGCTGCTGCGCTGCCGCGAGGCGGGGACGCTCCCCGACCTCTCCCCCGCGCTCGGACGGCGGGTGCGCACCAACAGCGAGGTGCTGTGCGGGGCCACGGCGCGGGGTGGTGACGTCGACTACTCCGAGGGGATCGCGATCGCGAGTTCCCTGTACACCTCCGCCGACACCCACATCGAGGTCGTGCGCTACTCGGAAGGCTCCGACTTCATGTCGTTCCTGGCGACGCTGCA
>JAJXUY010000350.1 GCA_021782525.1 Acidobacteriota bacterium
GGTCAAGCGCAGCCTGCTGCGCATTTCGCAGGAGCTGATGGCGACGTGCGCCCGCGACGAGGGCGAGGCGATGGACGCGCTCGACGCCGCCGAGACGCAGATCCTCGCGATCGCCGAGCGGGCGATGCGCGGCGGGCTGCAGCCCGTCGGCAAGATCGTGCACGAGGAGGTGGCGCACATCGAGCGCGTCTCGCGCTCGAGCGCGCCGTACACCGGGATCGAGACCGGGTACTACCGCCTCGACGAGCTGACCTCCGGCCTGCAGAAGCAGGACCTCGTGATCCTGGCCGCGCGCCCCGGCGTCGGCAAGACGGCGCTGGCGCTCAACATCGCCTCGCACTGCGCGGTCAAGAGCGGCCTCAAGGTCGCCGTGTTCTCGCTCGAGATGTCGGCGGTGGCGCTGGTCCGGCGCCTGCTCTCCGCCGAGGCGCGGATCAACGTCAAGCGCCTCACCCGCGGCCTGCTCTCGCGGACCGCGGACTCACGGCAGGAGGCGTCCGACTGGCAGCGGCTGGCGGAGGCCGCCGACCGCCTCGCCGAGGCGCCGCTGTGGATCGACGACACGGCCGGGATCTCCGTCCTCGAGCTGCGCGGCAAGTGCCGCCGCATGATGATGGAGCACGGTCTCGACCTCGTCGTCGTCGACTACCTCCAGCTGATGTCGTCGGGGATGCGGGCCGAGAACCGCACCCAGGAGGTGTCGGCGATCTCGCGCGGCCTCAAGGCGGTGGCGAAGCAGCTCAACGTGCCCCTGCTCGTGCTCTCGCAGCTGTCGCGCAACCCGGAGCGGCGCGGCGACCAGCGGCCGCAGCTCTCCGACCTGCGCGAGTCGGGCTCGATCGAGCAGGACGCCGACGTGGTGATGTTCATCAACCGCAAGAACCGCGCCCTGCAGGCCGCCGATGCGGGCGAGGACGACGAGGATTGGCGCCTCGCCGAGATCATCATCGCCAAGCAGCGCAACGGGCCGACCGACCTGTTCAAGCTCGTCTTCCTCGAGGAGTTCACCCGCTTCGAGAACCCGGAGTTCGCCCGCGATGAGCGCTGAGCAGACGCAGGTCTCCGGCGTCGTCGGCGTGCTCGAGTCGGTCGGCCGCAAGAGCCTCGGCCTGTTCGAGGAGATCGGCCGCTTCTTCTTCATCCTGCACGCCACGGTCTACTGGACGTTCCGGCGCCCGTTCGACGGGAAGGAGTGGATGCGCCAGATGGTCCGCGTCGGCGTCGACTCGCTTCCGGTCGTCGGCCTGACTTCGATGTTCACCGGGATGGTGCTGGCGCTGCAGACCTACCGCGGGTTCGAGCGGTTCCACGCCGAGGGTTTCGTGGCATCCGTCGTCTCCCTCTCCCTCACCCGCGAGCTGGCGCCCGTGCTCGCCTCGCTGATGATCGCCGGCCGCGTCGGCTCGTCGCTCGCCGCCGAGCTCGGCACGATGCGGGTGACGGAACAGATCGACGCCCTCTACGCGATGGCCACGGAGCCGATCCAGTACCTCGTCGTGCCGCGCGTCGGGGCCACCACGGTGATGCTGCCGCCGCTCGTCGCGATCGCTAACGGTCTTGGAATCTTCGGCGGCTATGCGATCTCGGTCGCGTTGATGGGCGCCAACCCCGTGACGTACTGGGAGAAGACGTTCCAGTACCTCGACCTCAACGACGTCTCCTCCGGCCTGATCAAGGCCGCGGTGTTCGGCCTCATCCTCTCGGTGACCGGTTGCAGCAAGGGGTTCTTCACGACCGGCGGCGCCGAGGGGGTCGGGCGGGCGACGACGAGCGCGGTGGTGATGGGCTCGGTGGTGATCCTGGTATCGGATTTCTTCCTCACGAAGATCCTCTTCTGAGCGGACGGGGGGCGCGGTGGCGACTGGCGAGCGGGGCGAGGGCGGGCAGGCGGCGGCGCCGCCCAAGATCGCCGTGATCGATCTGTACAAGAGCTTCGCCGGGCGCGAGGTGCTGCGCGGCGTCAACCTCGAGGTCGAGGCCGGCGAGTCCCTGGTGATCGTGGGCGGTTCGGGCGCCGGCAAGAGCGTATTGATCAAGCACCTGATCGGCCTGATCACGCCGGAGCGCGGTCACGTCATCATCGACGGCGAGGATCTCACCAACTGCGAGCCCGCCCGCTGCCTCACGATCCGCCGCAAGTTCGGCATGTCGTTCCAGGAGGGGGCACTCTTCGATTCGATGACGGTGTTCGAGAACATCGCCTTCCCGCTGCGGCGCCACGCGCACATGGACGAGGCCGCGATCGCCGCGCGGGTGCAGGAGTGCCTCGCGCTCGTCCACCTCGACGGGACCGGAGGCAAGGCGACGAGCGAGCTTTCCGGCGGGATGCGGCGTCGCGTCGGCTTCGCCCGCGCGATCTCGCTGCAGCCCGAGATCCTGCTCTTCGACGAGCCCAACACCGGCCTCGACCCGATCACGTCGGCGGTGATCGACACCGTGATCCTCGAGATGCGGGAGAGGCTCGACGTCACGATGGTGACGATCACTCACGACATGAAGTCGGCGTTCCGCATCGCCGACCGCATCGCCATGCTCCGGAACGGGCAGATCACCGCGATCGCCCGGCCCGACGTCTTTCGCTCCCTTGCGGACCCGTACATCCAGAAGTTCCTCACGGGCGAACCGCTGGAGGAGGAGGTGGCATGAGTCACACGGCACGCGTCGGAGCGTTCATGCTCGCCGCCCTGGCGGTCCTGGGCGTGTTCATCATCAAGATCGAGGAGATCCCGATCGGCACCCGCGGCAACCGGGTGCGCGTGCAGGCGGTGTTCCCCTCCGTCGCCGGCCTGGACGAGAAGAGCGCGGTCCGCGTCGCCGGCGTCCGCGTCGGGATCGTGGAGCGCATCTCGTTGCAGGGCGACCGCGCCCTGGCGACGCTCGCGCTCGACCCCGATGTCGCGCTCCACCAGGGGGCCCGCGCCGAGGTCACCAGCCTCGGCATGCTCGGCGACAAGTACGTCGAGCTCTACCCCGGCCTCCCCTCCGCCCCACCGCTGCCCGCGGGCGCAACGCTGAACGGCACCAGCCCGGTCGGCTTCGACCAGGCGCTCAAGAGTTTCAACTCCGCCTTCGAGAACATCGACGCCGTGACCGGCTCGTTGCGCGGCTCGCTCGCCGGCCCGGAGGGCCAGAAGCGGCTCGACGAGATCCTCGACAACATCCGCCAGCTCACCGCGTCGGTCCGCGACCTCGTCCAGGCCAACCGCGCGAACGTCGACGCCACGATGGCGAACATGCGCGACTTCTCCCAG
>JAJXUY010000351.1 GCA_021782525.1 Acidobacteriota bacterium
GCATCCCGGCCGGCGCTCAGCCGACCACGCGGTCGCGGCCGGCGCGCTTGGCGCGGTAGAGGGCGTCGTCGGCCGCCTTGACGACCTCCTCGGGCGAGGTGAGCCGTGTCCCCCGCTCGGCGACGCCGATGCTGACGGTGACCGCGACGGTGACGCCCGATGTCGGTTTCGCCGAGGCGCGCTTGGGCTTGCGGGCCGGGCGGTCGGGCGCCCGCAGCACGAAGCCGCTCGCGGCGACCGCGGCGCGCAACGACTCGAGCTCGGCCTTGACCTCTCTGGCCCGCCGCTTGGGGAAGAGGATGGCGAACTCCTCACCGCCGACGCGGAAGGCGCGCGCGCCTCCCCGGACGGCGGCCAGGCGCGCGGCGACCATGCGCAGCACCTGATCGCCGACGTCGTGCCCGTGCTGGTCGTTGACCGCCTTGAAGTGGTCGATGTCCACCATGGCGATGGCGAACCGCCCGGAAAGCTGGGCGACCGCCTCGTCGAACGCGCGCCGGCTCGGCAGCGACGTGAGCCCGTCCCGGAACGCCATCGACAGCGTCGTCTCCAGCAGCGCCACCACGAGGATGAGGCCGGCCGTCGCCAGGTACGGGATGGCGGCGCCGGCGACCACGAGCCCGAGGAACGACGCGATCAGCGCCCAGGCGAAGGAGGCGTCGAGCGTCGTGCGCCGCACCGCCCAGGCGAGGCCGACGGTCACCAGCGCCGCGGCGTACGCCACCAGCGCCGGGTGCGCGACCGCGCCCTCCGGCGACGCGCGGCCCGGCAGGAAGCGGCTCTCCAGCCACGCCACCACGCCGGGGTGGTACGACATCCAGAGGAACGCCGCGGCCGCGGGCTGCACGGCGAGGAGCCCCAGGCGCGTGAGCCCGGACGCCGTGAGCGTGCCGCGCTCGCGCGCGAGGGCGAGCCAGGCGAGGTCGAGCGGCAGCAGCAGCGCCACGGCGTTGAGCGCGTAGCGCCCGACCTCGATCCCGGCGGCGCCCGGGCCGAACCGGGCGAGCGCGAGACCGGCGAGCGAGAGCACGACGAGGGCGAGGACGACGCGGCCGCGGCGGAACCAGAGGCCGAGGAGCACGCCCGCCGTCGCGACCAGCCAGGGGTACAGGCGTAGGAACGCGGCCGCCTCCTCCGGCAGGCGGCCCGACTCGCGCGCCGCGAGCGCGGTCAGCGCCAGCAGGCACGCGGGCACGATCACGGTGGGGACCACCCTCACGCCGCTTCGCTCGCCCCTTTCCCCGTCGCGAGGATACAGCGGCCCGGCGCGGCCGTCGTCAAGATTTGCTACCGTATCGCGATGTTTGGGGGTATGGGATGCGGAATCTTGCTCGTTGGGCAACAATCGTGGCGGCCGCGACGGCCGCGAGCCTCGCGTTGGCGGCACCGCCGGCCGTGGTCCTGCCGCCGGGAGCCGAGCAGGCGGCGAAGCGGATCGACCGCGCCACGCTCGCGGGCCCGGTCCGGTTCCTCGCGGACGACCTGCTCGAGGGCCGGGCGCCGTCGCACCGCGGCGATGCGCTCTCCCGTCTGTACGTGGCGAGCGCGATGGAGTCGCTCGGACTGCAGCCGGGCGGGCCGGGCGGCGGCTGGGAGCAGCGGTTCGCCATCGTCGGGATCGACACCAAAGCGCCGGAGGTGTGGACGTTCCGCGCCGGCGGTCACGAGGTCGGCCTGACGTACTGGACCGAGTTCATCGCGGCCTCGGGCGTGCAGGCGCCGACCGCGGCGATCAACGACGCGCCGCTCGTGTTCGTCGGCTACGGCATCCAGGCGCCGGAGTACGGCTGGGACGACTTCAAGGGGGCGGACCTGAACGGCAAGGTCCTCCTGATCATGAACAACGACCCCGATTGGGACCCGAACCTGTTCGCGGGCGCGCGGCGGCTGTACTACGGGCGCTGGTCGTACAAGTACGAGAGCGCGGCGCGGGCCGGGGCCGTCGGAGCGATCATCATCCACACGACGCCGTCGGCGGGGTACGGCTGGCCGGTCGTGCAGAACTCGTGGACCGGCGAGCAGTTCGAGCTCCCGGCCGGCGACGAGCCGCGGCTGCAGGTGCGCGCGTGGACGACCGAGGCCGCGACGAGGAAGCTGCTCGCGGCCGCGGGGCTCGACCTCGCCCGCCTCGAGGCGCAGGCGCGCAGCCGCGACTTCGCGCCGGTCGACCTCGGCATCCGGACCTCGATCGCGCTCACGAGCACGTTGAGCCACGGCGAGACCGGCAACGTGCTCGGCCTGATCCCGGGGAGCGACCCGGCGCTGAAGGACGAGGTCGTGGTCTTCTCGGCCCACTTCGACCACCTCGGCGTCGGCAAGCCCGACGCGCGCGGGGACACGATCTACAACGGCGCCGTCGACAACGCCACCGGAGTGGCGCAGGTGCTGGCGATCGCGAAGGCGGCGATGGCGCTGCCACAGCGGCCACGGCGCTCGTTGCTGTTCGCGGTCGTGACCGGCGAGGAGTCGGGGCTGCTCGGCTCCGCCTACTACGCCGCGCACCCCACGTTCCCGGCGGCCAAGATCGCCGCCGACATCAACTTCGACGCGGGGAACATCTTCGGCAAGACGCATGACGTCGCGCTCGTGGGGATGGGGAAGTCGACGCTCGACGGTGTCCTCGAGGCGTTCGCCGCGCGGCAGGGGCGAGTCGTCACCGACGAGCCGTTCCCCGACCGCGGCGCCTATTACCGCTCGGATCAGTTCAGCTTCGCTCGCGTCGGCGTGCCGGGCCTCTACTTCAAGGGCGGCCTCGACTACCTCGGGCGCCCGCCGGGATGGGGGAAGGACGTCGCCGAGGCGTGGCTGAAGGCGCACTACCACCAGCCGAGCGACGAGTTCTCCGAGAGCTGGAACTTCGACGGGATGATCGAGGACACCCAGCTCGGGTTCCTCGCCGGCCTCGCCGTGGCGCAGGCCGACGGGATGCCGGCGTGGCTCCCCGGCGACGAGTTCGCCCGGCTCAGGCCGGCGCCCGCCGCCTCGGCGCGCTGACCCGCCCGCTCGCCGGCCGAACTCCCTGGCCGCGTCCCGGCCGACCCCTCCGCCGCCCGGTGCGACACCGCGCCGGGCGGCGGCGTTCGTTCCACCTTTCTGTTAGACTGACGACAATAGAACGCGGTTGTTTTAAACGTCGTCTCAAGAAGGATAAGGAGGGAACCCGATGGCGGACCGAGGGGCGCTGGGTGCGGTCGGCGCCGCCCTGCTCGTGGTGTGCGGGGCGGCCATCAACGGGATCTGCTTCGCCCA
>JAJXUY010000352.1 GCA_021782525.1 Acidobacteriota bacterium
ACCCCGTGGTAGCGCTGGTACGCCATCGTCATCGCCTCGGCGAAGCGCTTCGCCTCGTCGTAGACGCCCCGCGGCCCCACCGGGTTGACGTTCCCCCAGTACCCCTCGGGCTGCGGGTGCACCAGTGGGTCGCCGTACACCTCGGAGGTCGAGGCGAGGAGGAAGCGCGCCCCCTTCGCCTTGGCGAGCCCCAGCGCCTTGTGGGTCCCGAGCGAACCGACCTTGAGCGTCTGGATCGGGAGCTCGAGGTAGTCGATCGGCGAGGCCGGAGAGGCGAAGTGGAGGACGAAGTCCACCCGGCCCGTCACGTGGATGAAGTTGGTCACGTCGTAGTTCTCGAACGCGAACCCCTGCACGCCGAACAGGTGCTCGATGTTGCTCAGGCTGCCGGTGAGCAGATTGTCGATGCAGACGACGTCGATCCCCTCGGCAAGAAGCCGGTCGCACAGGTGCGATCCGAGAAAACCGGCCCCGCCGGTCACCACCGCTCGTGCTCTCTGCATGCGCGCCCTCCGGCGCGGATTATGACACCGCCGGCCCCCCCTTGCATTCGGGCGCGTTCCTGGCGAGAATGAACGAGCGTTCATTCGGAACGTGGGCGTGTAAGAGAAAGAGGGGGGACCCGTGGGATACCAGGCCGACATTCGCGACATCAACTTCCAACTCTTCGAGTGGCTGCCGACCGGCCAGCTCCTCAAGAACGAGATGTTCTCCCAGTGGGAGCGGGGCGACGTCGAGATGGTCCTCGGCGAGGCGCTCAAGCTCGCCCAGGAGCAGCTCGACCCCACCAACCGCGACGGCGACAAGGTCGGCGCCCGCTTCGAGGACGGCCGCGTCGTCATGCCCGCCTCGTTCCATCCCGTCTACCAGAAGATCCGCGAGGGCGGCTGGATCGGCTGCATCAACAACCCCGAGTACGGCGGCATGGGTTTGCCCGACGCGGTCGGCACCGGGATCAACGAGATGTTCTTCGGCGCCAACATGGCGCTCTCGCTCACCGCGCTGCTCACCCGCGGCGCCTCGTACCTGGTCGAGAAGTTCGGCACCGACGAGATGCGGGCCTTGTTCTGCGAGCGCATGTACACCGGCGAGTGGGCCGGCACGATGTGCCTGACCGAGCCGCAGGCCGGCTCCGACGTCGGCGCCTCGAAGACGCGCGCCGTCAAGCAGCCGAACGGCCGCTACCTGATCCAGGGCGAGAAGATCTTCATCACCTCCGGCGACCAGGACCTCACCCCCAACATCATCCACGCCGTGCTCGCCCGCACCCCCGGCGCGCCCGAGGGCACCTCCGGCCTGTCGCTGTTCATCGTCCCCAAGCTCCGTGTCAACCCGGACGGTTCGCTCGGCGAGCCCAACGACGTCGCCTGCTCGCGCATCGAGGAGAAGCTCGGCATCCACGGCTCCCCCACCTGCTCGCTGGTGTTCGGCGGAAACGACCGCTGCGAGGGCTTCCTCCTCGGCGAGGAGAAGGCCGGGATGAAGCTGATGTTCCACATGATGAACCCGGCGCGCATCGAGGTCGGCCTCCAGGGCGCCGCGCTCGCCGGCGCGGCGCACCAGGCGGCGCTCGACTACGCGCGCACCCGCCTGCAGGGCCGCCACTGGACGCGCATGAAGGAGCACGGCGCCCCACAGGTGCCGATCATCGAGCACCCCGACGTCCGCCGGCTGCTCTTCACCTCCGGGGCGTACGTGCAGGCGATGCGGGCGCTGCTGCTGCAGACCTCGTACTTCATCGACATGACGCACGTCACCACCGGCGAGGAGCAGGAGCGCTACCAGTCGTACGTCGAGGTGCTGACCCCGATCTGCAAGGCGTGGGCGTCCGACTGGGGGTTCCGCGTCACCGAGTGGTGCCTGCAGGTCTACGGCGGCTACGGCTACACCGCCGACTACCCGGCCGAGCAGTACCTGCGCGACGCCAAGATCGCCTCGATCTACGAGGGGACCAACGGGATCCAGGCGCTCGACTTCGTCGCCCGCAAGCTCCCCGCCAAGGGGGGCAAGGCGATCCGCGACCTCCTCGGCATGGCCGAGAAGACGTTCAAGACGCTGCGCAACGACAAGCAGTTCATGGAGCCGGCGTGGATGCTCGGGGCCGCCCTCAAGCAGATCGAGGACATCTCCAAGGGCCTCGCCAAGCGGCCCGACGCCCCGATCGTGGTGCTGCTCAACTCGGCGCCGTTCCTCGACATGATCGGCGACGTCCTCGGCGCCCACTTCCTGCTCGACCAAGCGATCATCGCCCGCACCCGGCTCGGCGAGCTGCTCACCGAGGCCAAGATCGACGCCGGCGACAAGAAGGCCGTCCGCGCGTTCGTCGAGAGCAAGGCGGAGGCGGCGTTCTATCACAACAAGGTGCAGACCGCGATCCACTTCGCCTACCGCGTCCTGCCGCAGGTCACGGCGCGCGCCGTGGCGATCCGCGCGGGCGAGGTCGCGCCGGTCGAAGCGATCATCTGATCGTTCCGGGAGCTCATCACGAGGCGCGGGCGGCGAGGTCGGCCGCCCGCGCTGCCGTCTTCACCCCGTCTACGGCGCCTCCAGCTCGGCCAGGCGCAGCGCCAGCGCCTCCGCGTCTTCCTCGGCTTCGCCCCAGGCCTCGAGCCGCTCCTCCAGGCCGGCGCGCAGCGCGGCGGCCTCGCCGCCGAACTCGCGAGCGCGCGAGGCGTTCGAGAACACCTCGCGGCTGCAGAGCAACTCCTCGATCTCCCGCAGCCGCCGCTCGGAGGTTTCCAGCTCCGCCGCGAGAGCGTCGGCGCGCTCACGGGCGCGGCCGGCGTCGCGCCGCAGCCGTCGCCGCTCCTCCTCCTCGGCGCTCCGCCTCCGGCTCGGGGCCTCGCCCTCGTCGGCCCTCTCGCGCCGCGGCGTCAAGCCGAGACGGGCGAACGCTTCGTCGACGCGGTTGACCGGGGTCGCGGTGCCGTCGGCGAGGAGCAGCACGCCGGTCGCGACGCGCTCGACGAGACGCCGGTCGTGGCTGACGAGCAGGAGCGCGCCGGGAAAGTCGGCGAGCGCCTGCTCGAGCACCTCGCACGTCACCAGGTCGAGATGGTTGGTCGGCTCGTCCAGCAGCATCAGGTTGGGCGCCAGCGCGATCAGGCGGGCGAGCGCGAGCCGCGCCCGCTCGCCGCCCGACAGCGAATCGGTGAGCGCGTCGGCGGCCTCGCCGGAGAACGCGAACCTGGCGGCCCAACCGCGCGCCTCGGCCGGCGTCCACTCCGGCCGCACCG
>JAJXUY010000353.1 GCA_021782525.1 Acidobacteriota bacterium
GTGGCCGCCAGCAGGAGGTCGGGCGCCGGGACCGGGAGCGTGTCCCCCAGGCTGGTCACGGTGGCCCACTCGCCGACGAACATCGAGCGCAGGTACGGGTGGTCGGCGGCGACCGCGGCCCGCGTCAACGCCGCGCCCACGACGTCCTCCGCCGCCTGCTTCTCGGGGTCGAACGCGTAGTCGGCGCCGGCGCGGACGGCGTCCTGCTTCTCGGTGAGGAACGACCCCGCGACCAGGATCTTGCCGCTGAACCCGTTGCGGCGCAGGCCGGCGATCGTCTCGAGCTTGCGCTGGTGCGCCGCGATCGGCCCCTTGAGCAGGAGGGCGATGTCGTACCCGCCGGTGAGCGCGCGTTCGCTCAGCTCCCACGGCTGCAGGCAGCTGTCGACGTGCAGCTCGGGCCGGCGCTCGGCGAGCAGCCGCTCGGCCTCGTAACGCTCGGGCAGGTCCCCGCAGACGATGAGCCGGCCGGGCACGGTCAGTTCTCCCCGGCGATGAAGCGGTCGTGCTCCCGCTGCAACAGCTCGAAGTGCTTGCCCTCCTCGCGAGCCAGGAACTCGAACATCTTCTTGACCCCCGGGTCGGCCACGGTGGCGGCGCACGCGAGGTAGAACTCGCGGGCCTTCGTCTCCCTCTCCATCGCGATGCGAACCGCTTCTTCCGGACGGGTGTTGGCGTTGACTCCGAAGTTGTCGTTGCCGCTCATGATCTCTCCCCCACTCACGGTCGAGACGTTAACCCAGATTCGCGCCGTCCGCCAGTGGCGCCGGCGCCGCCTCAGCCGCGCGGCAGCGGCAACAGCGCGCCGCCGGACACCGGCAGGTCGATGCCGGTCACGTGCCGCTGCCGCTCGTCGGCGAGGAAGAGCACCGCCGAGGCCACGTCGTCGGCCTCCGCCACGCGCTGCAGCGGCACGCCGGCCACGATCCGGTCGCGCACGCCGCTCGCCGCCAGCGCAGCCGCGGCCATCGGCGTGTCCACCCAGCCGGGAGACACGAGGTTCACGCGGACGTCGGGCGCCAGCTCCTGCGCCAGCGACTGCACCAGGCCCCAGAGCGCGGCCTTGGAGCCGGCGTAGTGGCTGTGGCGGGGCTCGCCGCGCTCTCCGGCCGTCGAGCCCACGAACACCAGGCAGCCCCGGCCGAGCGCCCGCGCCGCCTCGCGCGCCAGGAAGTAGGCGGAGAACGTGTTCGTGCGGAACATCCGCTCGAGGTTCTCCGCCGTGAGCGTGCGGATCGCCCCTTCGTTCCAGATCCCCGCCGCGTGGACGAGCACCTCGAACGCCCCGGCGGCCCGGACCAGCGACACGCACCCCTCCTCGGTCGCGAGGTCGGCCGCCACCGGTTGCACGCGCTCGGGACCGAACTCGCGCCGCAGCGCCTCGATCGCGCCCCGGTTCGTCCGCCCGTGCGCCACCACCGCGTCGCCGGCGGCGATGAACGCCCGCGCGCACGCCATCCCGATCCCGCTCGAGGCGCCGGTCACGATCACGCGTCGCATTCGCCGCCTCCCCGGTGCACGGCGAGCGCGTCGCCGTACGCGGCCAACGTCACCAGCGCCTTCAACGTGACCCAGCGCGACGGTTCGCCCGCCGCCTCGCCGAACGGCACGGCGCGCTGCTGCACCCAGCGGCCACTCCCGTCCTGACGGGCGAGCACCCCGAGCAGCGCGCCGAGGACCTCGGGCCCGGCGGGATGGCCGGTGCGCGCGAGCCCGGCGAGCGCGTCGAGGAGGTCGGTGCGACCGAGGCTCGGGTGCGAGAACGCCCACCACCCCCGCGGGACGTCGCCGCCACGCCAGGCGGGGATCTCCAGCAGCGCGGCCGCGGCCCGCCGTTGCAGGCCGGACAGCGGCGCGCGCTCGGCCGGCGCCAGCTCCGAGAGGAAACGCAGCGCCGCCACGCTCGCCAGCGTGCACGCCCCGTTCGCAAGGTGACGCAGCTCCGGGCACGACCACCCCCCACGGCCGCCGTCGCGCTCGGCGAACCACGCCACCGCCTCGCGCACGCGCGGATGGTGGGCGAAACCGAACCGGGCGAGCGCAGCGCACACCTCGGCCGTGAAGCACGCCGAGGGCGGGCGATCGCGTCCGGTCGCGAAGCCGCCGGAGCGCGGTTGCAGCGACTCGAGCAGCTTGGCGGCCGCGCGCTCGGCGCGCGGGTCCTCGGGATCGGCTCCGAGTGCGGCGAGCGCGACGACGTGCCACGCCGTCCCGCTCCAGCGCGCCCCGTAGCCGAGCGGGGAGCCCCAGTAGCCGAGCGGGTGTTGTTGCGCCAGCAGCGCGGCGGCCGCCCCACGCTCGCGCGCATCCAAGCGGGCGCGGACCACCGCCGGGCTATCGGGCGGGCGGTCGAGCAGCTGGGTGAGCGTGCGCCAGACCACGCCCGGCTCGTCGTCGGAGAGCAGGAACCGGGTGGGGTCGCCGCGGAGGTGACGCCACCACGTCGCCTCGCTCACGCCCCCCGCCTCCGCTTCGACCTCGTCATCTGGATCTGCTGCAGCGCCCCGGTGAGGCGGGTCATCCGCCGCTGCCGCGCCTGGATCGCCGGGATGTCGTCGAGGGCGACCACGACCGAGCGGATGTCGCGCAGCATTTTCTCCAGCTCCACGTGCAGCAGGTCGAGCTCCGGATCGGCCAGGCGTTTGAGCTGCACCGCGCTCACCAGGGTATAGCCGTCGGCGATCTGCCCCGCCATCGCCGGCGCCGAACCGCCCATGAATGGACTCATGCCGCCCTCCCGCCGCCACCGCGATTTTCGATCCTGCAAAAGCATCGTATCACCGCGTTTGGGCGGTACGGCGGTGGCGGCGGCGCCGCGGGGGTGCTAGCGTTCCCGGGCACCAAGCAGAGGGAGGGAACGCCGATGCCGGCCGAGAGCCTGGACCTGTTTGCGACCGAGGAGCTGCTGGCCGAGGAGGAGAGGATCGTCCGCGACACGGTGCGCGGCTGGGTGCGCGAGCGCGTGCTGCCGCACATCGAGGGGTGGGCGTGGGAGGGGCGTTTCCCCCTCGAACTGATCCCCGAGATGGCCGCGCTCAACCTCTTCGGGGCGACGCTGCGCGAGTACGGGCTGCCCGGCCTCTCCAACGTCGCGTACGGCCTGGTCATGCAGGAGCTCGAGCGCGGCGACTCGGGGTTGCGCTCGTTCGTCTCGGTGCAGTCGGCCCTCGTGATGCACCCGATCGCCACCTGGGGCTCGCCGGCGCAGAAGGACCGCTGGATCCCGCGCCTCGC
>JAJXUY010000354.1 GCA_021782525.1 Acidobacteriota bacterium
CGGCCACGGCGGCAGCCCCGAGTAGTGCCACCACAGCTCCGGCCCCGCCGCGCTCCAGAACCGCGGTCGGTCGTAGAACTCGAACAGCAGCCACGACGGGATCGAGATCGCGGCCATCCACGCCAGCTCGCGCGGCGCGTCGCGCAGCCAGGAGCGGCCACGCCGCGCCAGCCAGCCGTCCACCGCCACGATGAACCCGGTCCAGCACAGCGGCGTGAGGTTTTGCGCCACCGGCGCGACCCGCGCCGCCGCCAGCGCCATGCCGGCGACGATGAGCGCGAGGCCCGCCCAGAACCACCACGGCGGTCGTCCCATGCTCGAATTCTATCCAAGAACCGGCGCCCCCGCCGGCCGAGCGACGGCGGGCCGGCCTGTGCAACTTCCCGGTAAACTTTGAGACCACGATTGTCGTATCGTGGGTACGCGCGGGACGGCGGCCCGGTGCCGTTGTGTCCCAGGCGACCGGGAGGGTGTCGTGAGCAAGAGGGCGCGGATCGTCGTGAGTGTGGCGGGGGTGGCCGTCGCGGCGGCGGCCGCATGGTTCACGTTCGGCAAGGCCGACGCGAAGCAGTCGGCGTTTCTGACCGCGTTCGTCGACCGCGGCACCGTCGTGCAGAGCGTCGCGACGACGGGGACGCTGACCGCCGTGACCACCGTCAAGGTGGGCTCCCAGGTCTCGGGGATCATCGCCACGCTGCACAGCGACTTCAACCAGAAGGTCCAGAAGGGGCAGCTCCTCGCCACGCTCGACCCCACCCCGTTCGAGGCCACCGTCAACGAGACCAGGGCCCAACTCGACCGCGTCAGGATTGCGGCCCTCGACAGTGAGATCAAGCTCAAGCGGCAGAGGGCGCTGTTCGAGGCGAAACTGATCTCGGAGGACGAGCTGCAGTCCGCCAAGGCCCTCCACGACCAGGCGGTGGCACAGGTGACCCAACTCGAGGCGACGCTGAAGAAGGCCGAGACCAACCTGCAGTACTCGGTCATTCGCGCGCCGATCGACGGCGTCGTGGTGTCGCGCGACTACGACGTCGGGCAGACCGTGGCGGCGTCGTTCCAGGCCCCGACGTTGTTCACGATCGCCGAGGACCTCACCCGGATGCAGCTCACCTGCCAGGTGGACGAGGCGGACATCGGCCAGGTCCGCGAGGGGCAGGCGGTGCGGTTTTCGGTCGACGCCTACCCGGAGCGCGACTTCGCCGGCAAGGTGTCGCAGATCCGTCTCGCCCCGCAGATCACCAACAACGTCGTCACCTACCCGGTGATCGTCGAGGTCAACAACGCCGACCTCAAGCTGCTGCCGGGGATGACGGCCGATGTGCGCGTCCAGGTCGCCCGCGCCGAGAACGCGCTGCGGGTGCCGGCCTCGGCGCTGCGTTTCCGCCCCGAGCTGCTCGGCATGAACGGCGAGCGCCCACGGCCGCCCGCCGCCGCCGCGGCGCCGGGCCGCCGGCCGGGCGGGGAGGCGCGCGGGGCGGTGCGCACCGCGCGGGTCTACCAGCCACCGCAGAAGGCGAACGGGGTGCCGTCTCCGGTCGAGTTCGCGCCCGGCCTGACCGACGGGCAGTTCGTCGAGGTCCGCGACGGCCTCGCCGAGGGCGCCAGGATCGTGGTCGGCGTCGCCACGGCGCAGGGCCAGGAGATGGGCGGGCTCGCCGGCATGGCGCGCGGCCGCCATTAGCCCAGGAGGCGAGCGTGTTCAACGTCTTCGAGATCTACAAGGTCGCGCTGGTCGCGCTGCGGCGCAACCCGATGCGGACGCTGCTCACGATGCTCGGGGTGATCATCGGCGTCGGGTGCGTCGTGGCGATGGTCGCGATCGGCCAGGGCGCGACGGCCGCGATCCAGAGCCAGATCGGCGCGCTCGGCACCAACTTCCTCCTCATCCACTCCGGCTCGCACGCCCGCGGCGGCGTCCACGGCGGCGCCGGCTCGGTGCGGAACCTCACCCCGGACGACGCGGCGGCGATCACGCGGGAGTGCCCCTCGGTCGCGCTCGCGGACCCGGCCGTGCGGACCGGCGCCCAGGTCGTCGTCGGCGACCAGAACTGGGCCACGTCGGTGCAGGGGACCGGGCCGAACTACCCCACGATCCGGGCGTGGGCGGTCGCCCGCGGGTCGTACTTCACCGAGGAGGACGTCAAGGCCGCCAGCAAGGTCGCGGTGCTCGGCCAGACCGTGGTGGACAACCTCTTCGGCGAGGCCAACCCGGTCGGGCAGATCATCCGCATGAAGGGTGTCCCGTTCCGCGTCCTCGGCGTGCTCGACAAGAAGGGCGGGAGCGCGATGGGGCAGGACCAGGACGACCTGATCTGCGTCCCCTACACGACGGCGCAGAAGCGCCTGATGGGCGTCACCTACATCGGGATGATCATCATCTCGGCGGTTTCGCCGCAACAGATCGGCCGCGCCAGCGACGAGATCCGCGCCTTGCTCCGCCAGCGCCACCGCCTCGGCCGCGGCCAGGACGACGACTTCGAGATCCGCTCGCAGCAGGACATCGCCAACACCGCGACGCAGATGAGCGGCGTGATGACGATGCTGCTCGGCGCCATCGCCTCGGTGTCGCTGCTCGTCGGCGGGATCGGGATCATGAACATCATGCTGGTCTCGGTGACCGAGCGGACCCGCGAGATCGGCGTCCGGCGCGCCCTCGGCGCCCGGCGCTCGGACATTCGCACCCAGTTCCTGATCGAGTCGTCGCTGATCTCGGGCCTCGGCGGCGCGGTCGGGATCGCGGCCGGGATGGTCGTCGCCCGTCTGATCGCCCGCTTCGTCGGCTGGCCGACGCTGGTGCAACCGCAGGTGGTGCTGGTCGCGTTCCTGTTCGCGGGGCTCGTCGGCGTGTTCTTCGGCATCTACCCCGCGGCCAAGGCGGCGCGCCTCGATCCGATCGAGGCGCTGCGCTACGAGTAATCGCCCGCGCTCATTCGGGTAGCGGCACGTCGGCGAACGCGGTGACGCACGGCGGCCCCGGGGCGAAGCGGTAGCGCGCCACCTCGGCGCCTGCGATCGTGACGACCGCAGAGCACACGGTCCCGTAGCGCTCGCCGTGGCGGCAGACCGGGTCCTCGCCGCCGTGGTCGGCGAGCAGCCGTTCGAGCCGTTCGGACAGGGCCGCGCCGGCCAGCCCGGCGGCCCGTTCGGCCCGCGCCCGGGCGAGCACGACGCGCTCGCTGGGCGCGTCGAGCGGGTCGTTGCCGATCGCCACCACGGGCGCCTCGGCGCGCGCGA
>JAJXUY010000355.1 GCA_021782525.1 Acidobacteriota bacterium
GCCGGAGGCGTCGGTGAACATCTCCCCCTCGGCCGCGACCGCGCTGGGAGCGAGCAGCTCGGCCCCCGCCGGCAGGTTGAGCGGGTGGCCGACGCGGCCGGTGTGCATGAGCTGGACGAAGATCCGCCCGCCGCGCTCGTGAACCGCATCGGTGACCCGTCGCCAGGCGGCCGCCTGCGCCTCCGTCCACAGGCCGGGGATGCGCGGGTACCCCGTCCCGTTCGGCGACGGCGAGGTGCCCTCGGTGATGATCAGACCGGCGCCGGCGCGCTGGCCGTAGTACTCGACCATGAGGTCGTTCGGGGTGTTGGCCTCGACGGCACGGCTGCGCGTCATCGGCGCCATCACGATGCGGTTGCGCAGCGACAGCGAGCCGAGCTTCGTGGGCGCGAACAGCGAGCGTTCTGACATGGTGGGCCTCCCTGGCCGGCGGCGGGGTCGGAGCGGGCGGCCACACCGCAGCCTGCGGCGCCCTCCCCGACCTCGCATCCGCTGGCAACACCGTCGCGACCGCCGGCCATTCCGGCGCCCGGCGCGAGAGCCGCCGGCCTCGGCCGCGGCTACTTGTGCCCGCGCCGGATCGAGAGCTTGCCGAAATCGAAGCCGATCCCGACGCCGCGGCCGGTGCCGGCGAGCGCGAGCGAGACCTCGCCCTTGGTGTACACCGCCGCCTGGCTGGACTTGACCGCGCCGGCGCTGGCCTCGGCGGCGGCGTAGTTGCCCAGGACCTCGTCGATCGACTTCACCGCGGAGAAGTCGCCCTTGCCGTCGAGCACGTCCATCTTGCCGAACGTCAGACCGCCGCCGCGGACCTTCAGGGCGACGTTCATCGCCTGCCCGTTCTCGCAGGTGATGCGGCCGGCGCCGTGGGCCGTCTTGTAGAACGCAGACCAGCCGCGGAGGGAAAACGTCATGTGGCACTTCGTGAGACCGGGCTCCGCGGCGCGGGCCGAGACGGCGGGCGCTGCGAGCAGGGCGGCAACGATGGCGAGACGAGACAGGTTGCGCAACATGGGCACCTCCTTTGGAGTTTCCGGCGCGGAAGGGACCGACTCCGGCCCGCCGGACGGGCCGGCGTCCCAGATCGATCGCAACAACGGCGCCGTGGCCCGGGTCATTCCGAGCCACTCCGCCCCCCAATGTAGACCGAGACCGGGTTCGACGCACGTCCCTCTCGTGATCTCAGTCACCGGGAATGCGACACCGGCCGGACCCGTTACCCGGCACCAGAACCGTTGCGAATACCCCCCCGGCAAAGAAATTCGATGCAGTCGAGGTGATTACGTGGGCGACGCGGACGCGAGCGGACACCTGGCGTCGCCGTGCCGCTGCCCGTGAGAACGCCGACGGGCGATGGAGAGGAGGTGTCAAGGGATAGAGATTGGGTTCTCGACGAGACGGTCGCAGTGGGCCCAACGGGGCGGATTCCCGCCTCGTGCCGTTCGAACCGAAAGGAGAAGACAGGTGCACACTCGTAAGACGAACGTTACCTTCTCTACCATCGCCGCACTCGCGGCGGTGATGTTGGCGGTCGCGGCCAGCCGTAGCGACGCGCGCACGATGCAGCGGCGTGTCCAGGAGCTGATCAGCGCCCAGACGACGAACATCGTGTGCTGGTACGAGCCGGACAACGGCAACACGGTGTGCGAGGACTACGCCGGCACGATCAACGCGGCCAACAACCTCAACCTCGGCACGATCACGGATGGGACGATCACGGAGCAGCCCGGCCCGACGCCGGGGACCTCGGCGCTGCACATCGTGCTGCACACGGCGGACGCGCTGACGTGGGGCACGCAGCCGGCGCCGGGGCTCGTCTTCGGCCACACGGCGGGCCAGGTGCTCGCCGGCGCGGACGCGGCGCTCGGCGACTCGCTGTTCACGGTGGACATGGTCAACAACGTCCCGCCCGGAAGCCCGCTTCCGAACCTCGCGCAGGTCTTCTTCGCCCCGCAGCCCGGGCAGGTCGTGAACAAGGTCTCGTACGTGCTCACCGCGGACGGCACGCTGCGGGCCGCGTTCGGCGTTCCCGACGGGACCCCCGGGATGGCGCACACGACGCAGCGCGGGTTGTTCACGGTGCCCGGCCAGGGGATCCCTCCCGACCGGTACCCCACGGAGCGCGTGATCTTCCAGGCGCTCGGGCAGTAGCGCTCGCCCGCTCATCGTCGCAACCGTTGGAGGACCGGCGCACCGGCTCGGGGGGACCGGTGCGCCGGCCGTCGTGTCAGGCGGACGGCGGGGTGGGGCGTTGCGAGCCCACCGCGGCGGTCTATCTCGCGGCGGTCGTGTAGAGGTAGTACCCGAGCAGCAGCATGCCGAGGACGAGCGCGGCCACCAGCGCGGCGCGGAGCGAGCGCGGGTTCGCCGAGCCCGGCTCGATCGGCGCCGCGGATACGGACGCCGGCGGCGGCGCCGTGGTCAGCCCACCGGATCCCTCGGGCGGCCGGCCCGATTCGAGAGCGCCGATCGCGCTCTCGTACACGGCGCGGACCTCGGGCGGCATCGCGTCGAGACCGTCGTACTCGGTGCCGTTGAAGACGACCTTCGGCGTGGAGGAGGACGCGGTGGCGGGGTCGGCCATCACTTTGGCGTACGCCTGGCGGACGTTCTCCGGCAGTTCCTCGGGCGAGTCGTACGTCTTGCCGTTGTAGACGATCCGGCGCTTGACGGTCACGCTGATCCCCATCGTCGAGTTCTCCTGCCGCGAGGATACCCGACCCCGGGGCGGGCCGCCGCCGCGGGCGGCGGCCGTCACTTGAGCGAGAGGTCGGCGCGGGTGGCGGGTCCCTTCCCCTTGGCCTCGCCGCCCGCGACGACGAACACCTGGTCGGCGTTGACCGTGCCGGTGTGCAGCAGGTACCCCTGCACCGCCTGGGCGCGCTCGGTCGCGAGCTGGCGCAACGCGTCGGCCGTCGGGTCGAAGCTGGCGAGGAGCAGTTTCTTCATCTCGACCGGAGGCTCCTTCTTGGCGATGCCGAGCCAGTTCCTCGGCTTGGCGAACTTGCCGTGCTTGTACGCACGCGTCAGGTAGGTGTCGTACTCGGCCGGGGTCACGGTGACCGCGTCGAGCGAGGGCGCGGTGCCGCCTTCCTTGACCAGCTCGGCGAGCTTCTCGCGCTTGACCGCGCGCTCGAGGCCGAGCTGGCGCAACCCCTCGCGGTCGGCGGTCTCGTCGAACCGGCCGGCGACGTCGAGGCGCAGGCCGGGCCGGTCGTGCAGCGCCTTG
>JAJXUY010000356.1 GCA_021782525.1 Acidobacteriota bacterium
GTTCCAGCTCTAGCAACCATGGCGCTCGAACAGAAGCTCAACCTCAAGCTGGCTCAGAGGCTCGTGATGACGCCGACGCTACAGCAGGCGATCAAGCTGCTGCAGCTCTCGCGTCTCGAGCTCGAGCAGGCGCTCGCGTTGGAGGTGCAGGCGAACCCCCTGCTCGAGCTCGCCGAGGAGTCGCCGGCAGAGGAGGAGACCGCGAGTCCGGATGAGCCGGCAGCGGCCGACGACGGTCCCGACGCGGCCGAGGCCAGCGGCGCGGAGGCCGCGGGCGCCGCGCCGGAGGGCAACGGCGACGAGCCGGCCGCGGCGGCGGACTCATTCGGAGAGGTCGAGCTGGACGCCCTGTTCTCCAACTACCTCCAGGACAGCCCGAGTCTGAGCCAGGGGTGGGACGACGGCGAGGAGCACTCGCTGGAGAACTCGCCGGCGCCGTTGCGCAGCCTGTTCGAGGACCTCAGCCTGCAGCTCCGGCTCGGGCACACCCCCGCCGAGCTGCTGCCGCTGTGCGAGTTCATCGTCGGCAACCTCGACCCCGACGGTTACCTCCGCGTCGGCGACGAGGAGCTGGCGCGCCAGCTCGGCGTCGACGTCGAGACGGTCCGGCGCGGGATCGCCGTGGTGCAGAGTCTCGAACCGGCAGGCATCGCGGCGCGGACGCTGCAGGAGTGCTTCGTGCTGCAGCTCGAGCGGCCCTCGCTGGACCTCCCCCCCGAGCTGCTCGCCCGCGCGCGGCGCGTCGTGGCGGAGGGGTTCGACGAGCTCCTGCACCAGCGCTGGGAGCGGCTGGTGCAGCGGCTCGGAGTCACCACGGAGGAGATCCGCGGCGTCCTTGACGTGCTGCGCCGCCTCGACCCGCGCCCCGGAGGTCAGTTGGGTCCGGATGAGAACCAGGCGATCGAGCCGGACGTGGTCGTCATCAGGGAGGTGGAAGGCTGGCGGGTGATCCTCAACGACGACGGCCTCCCGCGCCTGCGCATCTCCCCGCGCTACCTGCAGATGCTCCAGAACGCGGGAGTCGGGGGCGACGCCAAGCGCTACTTGCGGGAGCGGATGCGCTCCGCGCTGTGGTTCCTGCGTTCCGTCGATCAGCGGCAGAGCACGATCGGCCGCGTCGCGACCGCGATCGTGCGCCGCCAGGAGGAGTTCCTCGAGCACGGGATGACGCGGCTGCGCCCACTCGTCCTGCGCGACATCGCCGACGACATCGGCATGCACGAGTCCACCGTGAGCCGCGTGGTCGCCAACAAGTACATGGCGACGCCGCGCGGCGTGTTCCCGCTCAAGTTCTTCTTCCACTCGGCGATCTCGCACGCGATCGAGGGCGACATCTCCTCGGTCGTGGTCAAGGACCGGATCCGCGACCTGATCGAGCAGGAAGACCCGGGCCGGCCGTTGTCCGACGCCCGCGTCGCCCGGCAGCTCAACCGGCTGGGGATCCGGATCGCGCGGCGGACCGTGGCCAAGTACCGCGAAGAGCTCGGCGTCCCTTCATCGGAGCACCGCCGACGAGCGCTCAGGTAGGGGCGCCGGGCGGCTACAATGAAGGCGACGCCCGCCACGCGAGCGCGCGCGGCCACGAAAGGGGGAACCATGGAGCTTGAGTTCATCGCCCGCAACATTGAGTTGACGCCGCCACAGCGAGCTCTGGCCCAGAAGAAGTTCGACCGCCTGGCCAAGTACTTCAACGCCGTCCAGGAGGCCCGCCTCACCGTGGCGCAGGAGAAGCACCGGGTGTCCGCGGAGGCGTACATCCGGGGCAAGGACTTCGAGGTCGAGGCCTCGTCGGAGACGATGGAGTGGGAGGCTTCGCTGCAGGAACTGGTGGAAAAGCTGGAGCAGCAGGCGCGCAAAATGAAGCAGCGGCTCACGTCGCGGAAGCGGCCGCGGGCCAAGGAGGGCAGCTGGCAGGTCGAGGTGGTCGAGCCCGAATCGGTGCGCCGCGGCGCGCCGGAGGTCGTCGAGACGCGGCACGTTCCGGTCCTCCCGATGACCGTCGACGAGGCGGCGTTGCAGCTCGACGGGTCCGGCGAGGACTTCATCGTGTTCCGCGAGGCGGCCTCCGACAAGGTGAGCGTGCTGTACAAGAGGCGCGATCGGAGCTACGGCCTCGTGACCCCGGAATTTTGATCGCCCGGCCGGCGGACGCAACGTGCGACTGAACCTGCTGCTCAAGCCCGCGCACATCCTCCTCGACATCCCTGCGCACACCAGGGAAGAGGTCCTGGTGTACGTCGCGGACCATCTCGAGCGAGCCGGCGCAGTCAGGCGCTCGCTCGACCTCGTCGACCTCCTCCTCGACCGCGAGCGCCTCGGCGCCACGGTCGTCGGCGACGAGACGGCGATCCCCCACTGCAAGGTTCCCGGGCTGCGCGAGATCGTGGTGGCGTTTGCGCGCGTTGCGGAGCCGGTCCAGTTCGGCGCCGAAGGCGAGACCGCGCGGCTGTTCTTCTTCGTGCTGTCGCCGGAGGAACAGCCCGCGGCCCACCTTCAGGTCCTCGCCAACATCGCACGCCTGCTGCGCAAGCCGCAACTTCGCCAGCTCTTCGAGACCGCCCGTGACCCCGAAGCGCTGGCAGCCGCGTTGGCTCGGGCGGAGGCACACCCGTGACCGGGCGGCCACAGGCCGTGACGGCCGACCGGTTGCTCCACGAGGGGCGTCTCGCGGGCCTCGCGCTGCACCTGGTGGCGGGGGAGGCCGGGGCGGGGAAGGCGATCACCAACCCGCGACTGCAGAAGCCTGGCCTGGCGCTCGCGGGGTTCCTCGACTACGTCAAACCTGGGCGCGTGCAAGTGATCGGCTTCTCCGAGGCGCAGTTCCTGGCGACGCTGCCGCCGTCCACGGCGGCCGAGCGGGTCGAGGCCTTGGCGGCGCTCGAGCCGCCGCTGATCGTGATCAGCAAGGCGATGGAGCAGACGGCCACGTTGTTTACCGCACCGTGTAACCGCCACGGTGTGCCGCTGGCGCTGACCGCCGTCAACACCTCGGCGGTCATCGAACGGTTGGGCGCGACGCTCGAGCTGTTGCTGGCGGCGCGCGAGACCGTGCACGGCGACCTTCTGGACATCTTCGCCATCGGGGTCCTGATCCTCGGCGACTCCGGCTCGGGGAAGAGCGAGTGTGCGCTCGAGCTCGTGCACCGGGGGCACCGCCTCGTCGCCGACGACGTGGTCGAAATCTACAAGGTGCGCAACGAGGAGCTGGTCGGGCAGGCGCCGGAGGA
>JAJXUY010000357.1 GCA_021782525.1 Acidobacteriota bacterium
CCACCAGCTCGTCGACGTGCGCGTCCTCCAGGATCAGCGGCGGCAGCAGGCGGACCACGTGCGCATCGGCGCTGCCGCCGGCGAGGATCCGCCGCTCGCGCAGCCGCGCGAGCACCTCCTTGGCGGGAGGGGCGGTGCGCAGGCCGAGGAGGAACCCCATCCCCTGCACCGCCGTGACCGGGCCGGTCACGCACTCGCTCGCCAGCCGCGCCGACAGGCGGCGGACGCGCGCGAGCAGGCCGTCGCGCTCGATCGTCGCGATCACGGCCTCGACCAGCGCCATCGCCAGCGGCCCGCCGCCGAACGTGGTGCCGAGGGCGCCCTTGCGGATGCCGGCCGCCAGCCCCTCCTCGACGAGGACGGCCCCGGCGGGGAAGCCGCCGGCGAGCCCCTTTGCGGTGGTGAGCACGTCGGGGAGGATGCCGTGCGCCTGCGCCGCGAACGGGTGACCCGTCCGCCCCATCCCGCACTGCACCTCGTCGAAGATCAGCAGCGCGCCGGCCGCCGTCGCCGCCTCGCGCGCCGCGGCGAGGAACTCGCGCGACAGCGCCCGCGCCCCGGCGACCCCCTGCACCGGCTCAACGATCACGGCCGCGACGTCGCCGGTCACGGCGGCGGCGAGCGCCGCGGCGTCGTCGAACGGCACCCAGCTCACCGCGAACGGCTGCGACGGGAAGCCGTACCAGCGCTCGTGCCCGGCGGTCACCGCACCGGCGGCCGCGGTGCGGCCGTGAAAGGCGCCCTCCACCGCGACGACGCGCGCCCGGCCGCTGGCGGCGAACGCGATGCGTAGCGCGTTCTCGTTCGCCTCCGCGCCGGAGTTGACGAAGAACGCGCGGGTCAGGCCGGGCGGGCCGAAGCGTACCAGGCTCGCCGCGGCGCGCTCGCGCACGTCGAGCGGCACGACGTTCGACTGAAAGAAGAGCGTCCGCGCCTGGCGGTCGAGCGCCGCGACCAGCGCCGGGTGGCCGTAGCCGAGCAGCGCGACGGCGTGGCCGCCGTAGAAGTCGAGGTAGCGCTCGCCGCTCGCGGTGAACAGCGTCGCGCCCTCGCCGCGCACGGGGCGCAGGGCGAGTTGGTCGAACACGTCGAGCAGCGCCGAGGCCCCGGGTTCGTTCGCCTCCGTCATCGATCCCTCCATCGCTCAGTGCCAGCCGATCCCGGCCAGGTTGAGGCCGGCGCTCTCCTCGAACCCGAGCAGGCGGTTCATCCACTGCACCCCGCCGCCGGCGGCGCCCTTGACCAGGTTGTCGATCACCGAGGTCACCACCGCGGTGCGGCCGCGCGTCGCGACGCCGAGGCGGCAGGCGTTCGTGCCGACCACCTCGTTGAGCCGCGGCTGCGCCGTCGTGACGCGCACGAACGGGGCGCCCAGGTAGAACTCGGCGAGCGCGGCGGCGAGCGCCGGCGCGGGCAGCGGCTCGACGAGCTGCATCCTGCCCGTCGCGAGGATCCCGCGCACGAACGGGCCCGAGTGCGGCACGAACTCCACCTCCGGCTCGACCCCGCCGCACGCCGGGGCGAGCAGCATCGCCATCTCCGGCTCGTGCCGGTGCGCGAGCGGCGAGTAGGCGACGAGGTTGCCGCTGCGCTCCGGGTGGTGCGTCCCCGGCCCCGGGGTCCGGCCGCTCCCCGAGCTCCCGGTCACCGCGGAGACGAAGACGCCGCCCGCGGCCAGACCGAGGGCGTACAGGGGGTACGCCGCGAGCACGACCGCCGTCGTGAAGCAGCCCGGCTGCGCCGCGTGCTCCGGCGCCCGGCCCCGGTGGTGCTCGGGGACGGCGCAGACGAAGGCGCCAGCGCGGCCCGGCGCGCCGTGCGCCTGGCCGTAGATGCGGGCGAAGCGCTCGGGGTCGGCGAAGCGGAAGTCGGCCGACAGGTCCACCGCGTGCGCCTCGGCGCCCGCCGCCTCCGCCGCGGCCAGCGCCGCGTCGACGAGCGGCGCCGTGGTCCCGTGCGGCGTCGCCGCGAACAGCGCCACCCGCCCGCCGCCGGAAAGGTGCGCCGGCAGCCGCTCGGCCGCCTCGAAGCGCAGCTCGGGCGGCAGCACCGCGGCCAGGTGCGGGAACGACGCCGCCACCTGGGCGCCCGCCTGGCTCGTCGAGACCACGGCCGCGATCCGCAGGCGCGGATGCCCGGCCAGGAGCCGCAGCAGCTCGCCGGCGACGTAGCCGCTGCCGCCGAGCACGATCGCCGGCACCGGCTCAGGCATCGGCGTCTCCGTTCGCGACCGGGGCGAGCCCCAGCCTCTCCATCACCAGCGCGGCGAGCTCGGCGGGGTTGGTGCGGGCGTTGATCCCTCTCACGCCGGTTTCGCGCTCGGTCAGCCGCGTGCCGGCGATGTTGTCGGTCGCCGGGCCGGTCACGACCGCCGCCGCGAGAGCGTAGCGGTCGCGCATCAGTTGCACGCCGCCCCACGCCGCCACCGGGTCGTTGGCGGCGAGCACCAGGGCCCCGAAGCTCGCCGCCAGCCCGGCGTCCGCCAGGATCGCGTCGACGCCGTACAGCCCGAGCAGCCCGTCGCCGAGCTCGAGCACGATCACGTCCGGCGCGTCGGCCGCGAGGTGGGTCAGGATCGTCCGCGCCACCCGCGGGGCGACGTCCGGCGTCGTCGTCACCACGCCGAGGTCGGTGAAGATCAGCGTGTGGCGCGCGCCGGCGTCCTCCATCGCGAGGACGTCGCGGCGCAGCGAGACACCGGTGGCCTTCCCCGCCGCCACCTTCAGCCCGCGGTGGGTGAACGCCTGAATCAAGTTGCACGCGGCCTGCGTCTTCCCCGCGTTCATGCACGTCCCGACCACGCCCACCACCGGAACGCCGCCGACGTCGAGGCGGTCCGCGAGCGGGAGGGCGCCCTGCGCGATGTGCGCCGGCAGGCCGACGCGCTCGCCGAGGTAAGGGAAGTGCAGCACCTGGCCGAGGACCTCGACCTCGAACGGGTGGCCGAGATCGGGGTTGACGCCGTCGCACACGCCGATCACGCCGCCGAGGTTGAGCAGGTTCAGCGTGTCGCCAACTGCCACGGTGGCGGGCAGGTATCCCGAGTAGCCGAACAGCGCCTTGCGGTGGCCGAGCGCCCCCGCGATCACGTCGCCCGGCTTGACGAGCGAGAACCGTCCCGACGGCAGCTCGAGCTGGTTGTACGTGCTCTTCGCGTTGCGCACCCGCACCGCGACGACACCGCCCTCGACCGCGGGGACCTCCCCGCCAAGGCGCACCTCGCGC
>JAJXUY010000358.1 GCA_021782525.1 Acidobacteriota bacterium
CGCCGTGCTCGCGCCGGCGCTCCTCGTCCTCGTCGAGAGCTGGCGCGACGGAGCGCGCCGCCCGGATGCCTCTCCGGCGTGACGAGGCGCTGGTCCTGGCCAGGTACCCGTTCCGGGAGCGGGACCTGGTGGTCGTGCTGCTCGGCCGCGCGTCCGGCCAGCTGCGTGCGGTGGCGCGGCGGGCCCGCTCGCTGCGCTCGTCGCTGGCCACCGCGACGGAACCGCTGGCGCACGTTCGCGTGAGCTTCTTCGAGCGAGCCGGGTCGGAGCTGGCGACGCTCGACGAGGCGGTGATCGTCCGCTCGGCGTTCGACCTGGCGGCGCACCCCGCGGCGTGGGCCGCGGGGCAGGTCGTGGCGGAGCTGGCCCTCGTCTACTGCCCGCCGGGCCAGCGCGCCGAGCCGGCGTTCCGGCTGGTGGAGCGCTGCGTGTCCTGCTTGCTCGGCGGCCACGACCCGGCGGCGGTCGCGTGGTACGCGGAGCTTTGGTTCCTGCGCCTGGGCGGGGTGTTCCCCGAGATCGACCGGTGCGGCGTCTGCGGCGCAGAGCTGGCGGCCGGGGCGAGGCTGTTCGACCCAGCCGAGAAGCGGTTCACCTGCGCCGCGCACCGCCCGGCCGGGGCCGTACGGCTGTCCGCGGCGGGGGTCGACTGGGTTCGCGCGGCCTCGCGCCGCCCGCTCGAACGGGTTGGCCACGCCCCGCCCGAGGACGTCGGCGGCTGGCTGGTGGCGCTGCGCGAGGGGTTCACCGAGCGGCCGATCCGGTCGTGGAGCTATCTGACCCGGTTGCTGGGCGAGGGCGCAGCGGCCGCGCGGGACGAGAGTACGGCGGGCGCTACGCCGGCACCGCCTTGTGACCGTACGCGATGACGCCGGCCTCGCCGTCCTCCTGGATGCGGCGGAACTCGAGCCGCACTGGCATGCCGATCCGGATCGCCGCCAGGTCGACGTCGGCGATCTGACAGGTCACGCGCGCGCCGCCGGTCAGCTCGACGATCGCGAGCGCGTACGGGACCTCGTGCTTGTGGCTCGACGGTCCGACGTGGATCACCGACCAGGTCAGGACCTGGCCTTCGGGGGAGAGCGTCACGGGTGAGAACTTGCGGCCGCGGCACGCCGGGCAGACGAGGCGGGCCGGGTAGGCGACCGCGCCGCACGCGTCGCAGCGCGCCGCCTCGAGGCGGTAGCGCGCGGGATATTCGCGCGCCGTGCGCGCCGGGCTGAGCGGGCTCATGACGCCACCTCCAGGATGTGGACCACGGTCGAGGCCCCGGTGCCGCCCATGTTCTGGGTGAGGCCGACGCGGGCGCCGGGGACCTGGCGGGGGCCGGCGGCGCCGCGCAGCTGAGTGACGATCTCCACCGCCTGGGCGACGCCGGTGGCGCCGACCGGGTGGCCCTTCGACTTGAGGCCGCCCGACGGGTTGACGGGCAGCGCCCCGCCGAGGGCGGTGCGTCCCGACTCGGCCTGCAGCCCACCCTGGCCGGCCGGGCACAGGCCGAGCGCCTCGAGCACCACGATCTCGGCGATGGTGAAGCAGTCGTGGACCTCGGCGAGCTGGATGTCGGCGGGGGTCTTGCCCGCCATCTTGAACGCCCGCTCGCCGGCGGCGGTCGTCGCCGGCAGCGTGGTCATGTCGCGGCGCGACTGCAGCGCCATGCGGTCGGAAGCCTGCCCGACGCCGGCGATCCTGACGATCGGCCTCCCCTTGGCGAGCCGCTTCGCCGTCGCCAGGTCGGCGAGCACCACGGCCGCGCCGCCGTCGGTGATCGGGGAGCAGTCGAGGATGTTGAGCGGCTCGGCGACCTTGGCGGAGCCGAGCACGTCCTCGACCGAGATCCGCTGCCGGAACTGCGCGTGCGGGTTGAGCGAGCCGTGACGGTGGTTCTTCACCGCCACCGCGGCGAGCTGCTCGCGCGTGGTGCCGTGGCGCGCCATGTGGGCGCGCGCCATCATCGCGTAGAGGGCGGGAAAGGTGGCGCCGTGAAACACCTCCACCTCGGCGTCGGCGGCGGCCGCGAGCGCCGCGGTGCACTCGTCGCCGGAGACGTCGGTCATCTTCTCCACGCCGGTCGCGAGCACGACGTCGGCGAGTCCCGCCGCGACTTCGGCGAAGGCGGTGCGCAGCGACACGCCGCCGGAGGCGCACGCCGACTCGACCCTCGTCGCCGGCACGCCGGCCATGCCGAGCTCGTCGGCGAGCAGGCCGCCGAGGTGCTCCTGGCCGACGAACAGCCCCGGCGACATGCACCCGACGGTGATGGCGTCGATGTGGTCGAGGCCGGCGTCGTCGAGCGCGGCGAGCGCCGCCTCGGTCCACAGCGTGCGCAGCGACGCGTCCCACACCTCACCCCAGCGCGAAAGCCCGATGCCGATGATTGCCACGTCGCGCATCGATTCTCCCTTCACTCGCCCATGCGGATCTTGCCGCGGAGCTTGGCGTACACCCCGTAGGGGACGTACACCTTGTTGTTGTCGAGCTGGTCGCGGGTGTGCGGGGCGAGGTCGCGCACCTCGTCGATGCGGTCGGTCACGGCCCAGACGAAGCCGTCCGAGCCGGCCCCGGAGCCGTACGAGACCATCATGATCCGGTCGCCGGCCTTGGCGCGGTCGAGGACCGCCGTCAGGCCGATCGGGGAGGCGCCCGAGTAGGTGTTCCCGAGCCACGGTGACAGCCATCCCGGTTCGAGCTGCTCGCGGGTGAAGCCGAGCTGCGTCCCGGCGCGCATCGGGAACTTCCCGTTCGGCTGGTGGAAGACGGCGTAGGCGAAATCCTTCGGCTCCATCCCGGTTTTCTCGAGGAGCATGCGGGCGGCCCCGAACGTGGTCTTGAAGTAGGCGGGCTCGCCGGTGAAGCGGCCGGCGTGGCGCGGGTAGTGCATGTACTCGCGCCGCCAGAAGTCGGGCGTGTCGGTCATGAACGAGACCTGCGCCTCCATGGTGGCGACGAGCCCGGTCGTGCCGAAGATGTAGGCGGCGGCGCCGGCGGCGGTGGAGTACTCGAGCGCGTCGCCCGGCGCGCCCTGCGAGGTGTCGGCCCCGACGGCGAGGGCGTGATTGACCTCACCCGACTTCACCAGCGCGGCGGCGATGAACATCCCCTCGCTCCCCGCCTTGCAGGCGAACTCGAGGTCGGCGCAGTGCACGGCCGGGGTGGCGCCGATCGCCTCGGCGACGACCGTGCCCGACGGCTTCACCGCGTACGGGTGCGACTCGGAGCCGACG
>JAJXUY010000359.1 GCA_021782525.1 Acidobacteriota bacterium
GAAGTGGGAGAGCTCCAGGACCGGCAGCGGGATGAAGTCGCGCAGCCATTCCAGCCGCCACCTCGCGGTCGGGGTCGCCCCCGAGAAGAGCAGGATCGTGCCGCCGACGAAGCAGGCGATGGCGAGTAGCTGCGGCACCACGGCCGGCGCCCAGCGGCCGAACACCTGCACCGCCCGGCGCACCCCCTGGCGGCGCAGCATCAGCTCGTGCGCGCCGAGCAACGCCGCCGCCACGGCGAGCGGCGCCAGGTAATAGATCACGCGGAACGCCAGCAGGGCGCCGAGCGCCGCCGCGGCCGGCATGAACGGCGCCAGCAGCAGGACCATCCCGCCCTCGAACACGCCGAGGCCGCCCGGCACCTGGCTGACCACCGCCGCGAGCTGCACCAGAACGTAGATCCCGACGAAGCCGCCGAACGACAGCTTCGGTGGCGCGAGCAGCACGTACAGCGCCCCGCCGACCGCGAGCCAGTCGAGGATCGAGATGGCGAGCTGGCCCGCGAGCAGCCGCGGCGACGGGATCGGGAACTCGAGGCCGCGCACCACGAGCGGCGAGCGCCGCAGCGCGCTCGCGAGCACCGGCACGGCGAGCGCGGCCAGGAACACCAGCCCGAGCGGTTGGACGCTGGCGAACGGCAGGTGCAGCGCCGGCGGCAGCGCCAGCGGCTCGACCGTGAACGCCACCCCGGCGACCGCCAGGAAGCCGAGCCAGAACGTCATGCTGCAGAACGCGATCACCTTCGCGATCGCCAGCGTCGAAAGGCCCCACCCCGAGTACAGCCGCAGCCGCACCGAGGCGCCGGCGATCAGGTCGTGGCCGACGGCGTTGGAGAACGCCTGGCCCACGAACGAGGCGAGCGCGATCCGCCGGTACGGGAGCGCGTGGCCCGCGTAGCGCACGCCGAGCGCGTCGTACAGGGTGAGCAAAAGGTAGCTCGCGACGGCCAGGGCGACCGCGAGCACGATCCGGTCCGCCGGCAGGTTGCGGAACTCGCGCAGCACCTCGTGGTAGCTGTACTTCCGCAGGGCATCGTGGAGGGCCCACAGGGCGGCGGCGAACAACGCCAGGCCCACGAGCGGCCCGATGACGCGAAGCGGGTTCCTCTTCATCCGTCGGGGCATCCGCCGTCAAGTCTAGCGTGGGCCCGAGCTCGCTCGCCACAGCGACGGGCCGGCCGGCCCGCGCCCGCTTGCCCGCCGGCTTCTACCCGGCGGCGTCGGCCACGCCGGCGAGCACCGCGGCCACCGACCCGCCGGCGAGCTCGACGCGCAACCGCCGCCCCTCGCAAAGGACGTCGCTCACCCGGACCTCGAGCCCTTCCGGGAGGAAGCGCCTCAGATCGGCGAGCACGATGCGGTCCTCCGCGTCGAACCGCAGCATCCCCTGTCCGAGGCGTCGCGCGAGCGTGCCGACGAGCGCGACCGGCAGCGGGATCCCGAGCGGGCCGTGCACCGACTCGATCCGGCAACCGAAGAACCGGCGCCGCAGCCGGAGCTCACGCAGCCGCGCCGTGACCTGGCCCGGCAGCCCCTGCCACGCCGCCTCGAGATGCAGCTCCAGCGTGTCGCCGTCGCCGGCGATCTCGAGCCGCCGGAGGTTCGGGACGCGCCGGGCCAGCTCGCGGTTGAGCGCCAGCTCCACCATGTCGAGATCCACCGTGATCGCGAAGGCGTCCCAGCGCAGGAGCGGGCGCGCCGCCAGGCTCGAGGACATGGCCGAAGTATAGGCGGTTTCGCCCGGAGGCGTGGGCGTCACCGCCGCACCGCGTCGCGCCAGTACCCGAGCGTGTCGGCGAGCGTCCGCTCGAACGGCACCTCGGGCCGCCACCCCGTCGCGGCGCGAAAGCGGGACGCATCTCCGAGGAGCACCGGGATCTCCGCCGGCCGCAGGCGGTTCGGATCGCGCACCACCTCCACCCCGGCGCCGGCCAGCGCCAGCAACCCGTCGAGGATCTCGCGGATCGAGCGCGCCCGCCCGCTGGCCACGTTGTAGGCGGCCCCCGCCTCGCCCCGCGCCGCCGCCAGCCAGTACGCGCGCACCGCGTCGCGCACGTCGACGAAGTCGCGGCGCACCTCGACGTTCCCCACCTCGATCCGGGGCGGCCTGAGGCCGGCCTCGATCTCGGCGACCTGGCGGGCCAACGAGGCGATCACGAACCGGTGCGACTGGCGCGGGCCGCAGTGGTTGAACAGGCGCAGGCGCACCGTGGGCAGCCGGAACGTCTGGAAGTATTGAAACCCCAGCAGGTCGGCCGCCGCCTTGCTGACGGCGTACGGGGAAACCGGCCGGAACGGCTGCTCCTCCCGGATCGGGAGGTCGCGCTCCTCCACGAGCCCGTACGCCTCCGCCGAGCACGCCAGCACGACGCGCGCGTCGAGGTCGAGCTGGCGCACGGCCTCGAGCAGGTGCAGCGTCCCGAGGGCGTTGACCTGCAGCATCTCGGACGGCGCGTCCCACGAGCTCGCCACCGAGGACGAGGCGGCGAGGTGGAAGACCACGTCGGGGCGGCTCGATCGCAGCGCCCGCACCAACGACGAGGCGTCGAGCAGGTTGGCCTCGACGGTCGCCACGCCGCCCGGCGCCGACGCCTCCCCGGCCGCCTCCGCTCGCCAGCGCCGCAACGCGATCGGTTCGACCTCGGGGTGCTCGGCGCGCAGGTACTCGAGCAGGTGACCGCCGACGAACCCGCTGGCCCCGGTGATCAGCGCGCGCATGGTGCGATGGTACCCGAGCGGTGGAGCGAACGGGAAGAGGGTCGAAGGAAGATGGAAAAGGGGAAAGGGAAAAGGGAGGAGGGAAGATCAAGGCGCAGCGCACCCACCGGGCCTGTCTCCTCTTTCCTTTGCCCTTTGCCCTTTGCCCTCCGCCCTCGCTCCTCCGGCGTTCTGGCCCGCCGATCCTCGCGCCCCTCGCGGTCGCTCAGAACGGGGCGAACGAGGACGCGGCGTGGGCGTCGGCGCGGATCGCGTTGAACAGGCCCTGCAGCGCCTCGTAGTGTTCCTTCTCCCAGTCGGCGAGGAACTGATAGAACGCCTTGACCTCGGGCTCACCCGCCTGCTGCGCCGCCGAGGAGAAGTAGCGGATCGCGTTGCTCTCCAGCGTCATCCCGACGGACAACACGCCGAGCTCGAACTCGGACGCAACCGCCTGCTCGCGGAACTTCGCCGTGAACACCGCCTGGCTGATCGCCCGCTGCTCCGGCGAGCGCGGGCC
>JAJXUY010000360.1 GCA_021782525.1 Acidobacteriota bacterium
CCGCTCGATCACCTTGGCGACGGTGAACGTCTTGCCGGAGCCGGTGACGCCGAGCAGCGTCTGCGCCCACACCCCCTGCTCGAACGAGCGCACCAGGCGTTCGATCGCCGCCCCCTGGTCGCCGGCCGGCGCGAACGGCGCCGCGAGTTTGAACGGCCGGCTCAATTGGGCAGCGTCCCCCCGGACGAGACGCACAGCGCGCCGGCGAGCAGCTCGATCCGGTCCAGCGCCTGTGGGCTCACCCGGCCGGCGGCGGCCGCCTCCGAGCACGCCCTGGCCAGCTCCCCGAGCCGGCGCTCGTCGGCGCGCCCGGCCTCGGCCTCGGCGACCACGCAGTCGAGGCGGCGGCGCAGCTCCTCGCGGCGGGCGGGCGGCAGGTCGGCGGGTAGCACGGTCATCACGCGCGCGGTGATCCGCCGCAGCCCCCACGACAGGACCCGCCTGGCGGAGAGCACGCCCGCGATGAGCGCGAGAAGGAGGGCGGCCACAACCACGCCGCCCGCGATCGCGGCCCACCGCCGGCGGACCGGCGCCCGCCGTGGCCCGGTTCCCGGGCTTCCGGTCGCTCGCGACTCCATCACCGCCACGCTAGCACGCGACCGCGGCCCGGCACCACCCGCGTCCGAGACAGGGGGGCGCCGCCGTCCCGGCGCGCGATCACCAGACGCCGCCGGCTCACCCGGTGAGGCGCCGGAGCAAAGCGAGCAGCTCCTCCTCGTCGAACGGCTTGGTGACGTAGAAGTCGGCTCCCGCGGCCCGCCCCTTCTCCTGGTCCGCCTTCTGCCCGAGGGCGGTGAGCATCACGATCTTCACGCCCGCCAGCTGCTGGTCCGCCTTGACGGTCCGGCACACGTCGAACCCGTCCCGCTTCGGCATCATCGCGTCGAGCAGCACGACCGGCGGGCGCAGGGCGCGGATCTTGGCGAGCCCCTCTTCGCCGTCCCCGGCGGTCTCGACCCGGAAGCCCTCCATCTCGAGGATGAACGAGACGGTTTCGCGGATGTTGGGCTCGTCGTCCACGAGCAGGATCAGCGGCTCAGGCACCGGCGGGCTCCGGCCCGCGCGGGCTGCGCTCGACCGCGGGCAGGAGCAGGCTCACGACGGTGCCCACCCCCTCGTCGGAGACGACTTCCAGTACGCCGCCGTGGTTCTCCGCCACGCGCCGCGCGACGGCGAGCCCGAGACCGAGGCCGCGCGGCTTGGCCGTGAGCACGTTGCCGCCCTGCCAGAACAGCTCGGTCACGCGCCCCAGGTCCTGCGCCGGGATCCCGATGCCGGTGTCCTCGACGCGCAGCTCCACCAGTGCGGCCGCGTCGCGCCGCAGCGGGCGCGCGGTGATCACGAGGCGGCCGCCGTCGCGGTTGAAGTCGATCGCGTTGCGCACCACGGCTCGCAACGCGGCCTCGAGCTGGTCGCCGTCGCCGAGCAGCTCCTCGAGCCCCGCTGCGACCTGGACCTGCACGGCTAGCTGCTTGGCGGCGACGTCCCCCTTGAGCGGCGCGAGCACGCGCCTGAGGAGACCGGTGAGCTCGACCGCGGTGGGCGCCGGACGACCCTCGGGCACGCCCAGCACGAGCGCCTGCAGCGACGAGGAGACCAGCTCCCCCAGCCTGGTCGCCTCCTGGGTGATGATCTCGACGAACTTGGCCGCCTTGTCGGCGGGCATCTCGTCGTACCGCGAGAGGATCCGTCCGGCGGTCTGGATCGCGGTCACCGGGGTGTTGAGCTCGTGGGCGATCCGCTGCAGCAGGTCGCCCTTCAACCGCTCGAGGTCGCGCAGCTGCCGGTTCGCGCTCTCCAGCGCGACGGCGCGGTCCTCGAGCTGCTCGGCGAGCGCCTGTGCGCGCTCCAGCGCCTCCTGCAACTTCACCGTGCGCTCCGTGACCGTCTCCTCCAGCGAGCGGTTGAGCTGTTCGAGCGACCGCCAGGCGCGGGCGTTCGCGAGCGCCGTGGCGGCGTTCGCCGCCATCGCGGTCGCCGCCTCGACCGCATCCTCTTCGAACGGGCCGCGGGCCGCCTCCGCGAACGCCGTGACCGTGCCCAGCGCCCGGTCCTGCGCCACCAGCGGCACGGCGAGGGCGCCGACGAGACCCAACCGGCGCAGCTCCTCCTGCCACGGCGCCCCGTTCCCCGGCTCCGACTCGGGCTCGTCCGTCCGCACCACGAGCGGCCGGCGGGCGCCGAGCAGCGCCTCGGCCGGCGACCGGCCGCCGCCGTCCCGGCGCGCCAGAGGGTCGGCGGTGAGGCCGCGGCGCAACACCTCCACGAGCTCGCCGTTGTGGTCGAGCAGGAGGAGCGACCCGCAGCCGACCCCGAGCTCGGACAGGAACCGGTCGAGGAACGCGGTGGTGACGTCCTCCGGCTCGCGCGCCGACGACATCACGAAGCCGAAATCGTTGATCGAGCGCAACTGGGCCACCCGCCGCTCGAGCTCCGCGGTGAGCCGGTCGAGGCGGGTGTTGAGGTCGGCCATCGCGAGGTTGGCGCGCACCGCCTCGCCCACGAGCTCGTCGTGGGACACGCTCTCCCCGGTCGCCGCGGTCCGGATGACGACCGGCGCGTCGGCGGCCGCGGCACCCGGGCGCAAGAGCGGCTGCAGCGCCGCGGTGACGATTTCGACCGTGCGTTGGAGCGCGTCCGGTTGGCTCGCCACACCGAGCCGCTCGGCGACCGACAGCACCGTCGCCTGTGTCACCGCGACGAACGCCTCGGCGACGCCCCCGCCCGAGGTGGCCACGGTCTCGAACGCCGGCACCCTGCGCGCGTTCAGCGTCCGGTCGAGCTCTTCCCGCGCGAGCACGTCCGCGAGATCGCGCTTGTTGTAGCTGAGGACGAGCGGGATCGCATCCGGGTCCAGCCCGTTGGCGCGCAGGTTCTCGAACAGGTTTGCGAGGCTCTCCTGGTTGGCCGCGGCTTGCGCGCGCCGCGAGTCGGCCACGAACATGACCCCGTCGCAGCCGCCGAGGACGGCGCGCCGCGTGGTGTCGTATTGCACCTGGCCGGGGACGGTGTACAGCTGCAGCGTCAGCCTGTAGCCGCGGATGCGGCCGAGCTCGAGGCCGAGCAGGTCGAAGAAGAGTGTGCGGTCGGCGGCGGTGTTGAGGGTGTACAGCTTGGTCCGGCGCTGCGGGTCGGTGACGCGGTGGATGTGCTGCAGGCAGGTCGTCTTGCCGCCGAGGCCCGGGCCGTAGTACACGACCTTCAGCT
>JAJXUY010000361.1 GCA_021782525.1 Acidobacteriota bacterium
GTGCGGCGACGGTTCCGAGATCTCCAACGCCGTCCGCTGATCGTTGACCTTCGCCAGGATCGCCATTCCCTCCTCGGTCAGGACGAGGGCCCCCACCCGCTTCGGGAACTCCGGCAGGCGGCGGAGGATCAGCGTCGGGTCGGGGAGGAACACACCGACCAGGTCGTCGCCGCCGGTGCCGAGGCCCATCTCCATCACGAGGTGGGGATAGGAGATCGTGAGCCCTTTGGCCTCGAAGGGAAGGGCGCTGTCGAAGTTCGCTTCGGCGTCGTCCGCAAGGAAGAACTCGCGCAGCCGCTCGGCCACCGTTCGCTTGACCACGGCGTTCGCCTCGGCCTGCGAAACCTGCCCCGACGTCACCGCGGCTGCGGCCTCGCCGAACCACTCGCCGCCGCCGGTCAGGCCGAACGCCGCGGCGAGGCGCTCGTTGTCGTCGCCCTCGACCGCCACGATCTGCAGGCCCGAGACGTAGAGCCTCAGCTCGCCGCCGGCCCAGCGCAGATGGGCGGTCCCCTTCCCCTTGCGTCCGACCCAGAGGGCAAGCTGGCCCGCCGCGGATGTGCGTCCCATGGCCGCAACAGTAGCGAAACTCACCGCCTCCGTCAAAGGGGCGCGCCGCCGGCGACGACAGTGAAGAGTCGACGCTGAAGAGTGAAGAATGAAGTCGGGAAGCGCAGGAGCCGAGGCGAAGAGGAGGGGAAGATCTTCCTTCCCCTCGGCTCCTCAGCCCCCCGGCTCCTCGGCCGCTGCGCTCCGATCCCGGCCATGGTCGTCGTGCAGACTCCTCCACAGCGCGGCGGCGGCGGCGCCGCCGACCGTCGCGGCGAGCGCGTCGCGTCCCGCCGCGCGGACGCCGTCGAGCGAGCCGAACTCGAGCAGGAGCCGGCGCGCCCGTTGCGGTCCGATCCCCGGCACCGCGAGCAGCTGCGTCGCCAGGCGGCGCGCGCCGCGGCGGCGGCGATGGCGGGTGACGGCGAAGCGGTGCGCCTCGTCGCGCACGCGCTGCAGCAGCAGACGCACGGGGTCGTTCGCCTCGAGCAACAGCGGCCTCGCGCGGCCGGGGAGGACGACCTCCTCGAGCCGCTTCGCGAGTCCCACCGCCGCGACCTGGCATCCGGCAGCGGCGAGGGCGCGCAGCGCGGCGTCGAGCTGGGTGCGGCCGCCGTCGATGAGCACGAGATCGGGGAGCACGGCCGCCTCCGCAAGCCGGCGCCGGTACCTCCGTTCCACCGCCTCCGCGATCGCGGCCGGGTCGTCGGCGCCAAGGCCGGCGCGCACGTTGAACGAGCGGTACTCGCCCTTGCGCAGCGCGCCGCGTTCCCAGACGACGAGCGACGCCACCTGCGCCTCGCCGTGCAGGTGGGAGATGTCGAAGCACTCGATCCGTTGCACCGGCGTGTCGATCCCGAGCGCCGCGGCGATCGCCGCCCCGACCCGTTCGGCGTCGCGCCGCGGGTGGCGGAAGCGCAGCCGGAACGCCTCGCGCGCGTTCTCGCGCGCCAGCTCGAGCACGCGGGCGCGCCGCCCCCGGCGCGGCACCACGAGCCGCACCGGCGCGCCCCGCTGCTGCCGGAGGAACTCGGCGATCGCCTCGGCGCCCTCGGGAGCCAGCGGCACCTCGACACGCGCCGGCACGGCCGGGTTGGCCTCGTAGAACTGCCCGAGGAACGCCGCCAGGAAGGCGCCGTCGGCGTGGGTGCCGACCCCTTCCCAGTGGAACTCCCGCTTGTCCACGAGCTTGCCGTCGCGGTAGATGAGGACCGCGACCGAGGCGTCGACGCCGTCGCCCTCCATCCCGACGACGTCCACGGAGCCGGAGCCCGTGATCTCCACGTTCTGACCGAGCGTCAGGCCGTCGAGCGCCCGCAGCAGGTCGCGGTAGCGGGCGGCGCGCTCGAACTCGTCGTTCTCCGCCGCGCGCCACATCTGCGCCTCGAGGCGCGGCTGCAGCTCCTGATGCCGCCCCTCGAGCAGCATCGTCACCTCCTCGACCGCCGCCGCGTACGCCGCCGGGGTCGTCAACCCGGCCACGCACGGCCCGAGGCAGGCCCCCATGTCGTGGTAGAGGCAGGGGCGGGGCAGCGAGCCGTCGATCTCGATCGTGCAGGTGCGCACCTGCGTGCGGGTGCGGATCAGCTCCATCACCCGCGCCGCCATCCCTTGGCCGAGGTACGGCCCGAAGTAGCTGTGCCCGTCGTCGAGCACGCGGCGGGTGAGCAGGGCGCGCGGCCACGCCTCGCCGGTCGTCAGCTTCAGGTACGGGTAGGTCTTGTCGTCGCGCAGCAGGACGTTGAACCGCGGGCGGAAGCGCTTGATCAGCCGGTTCTCGAGGATCAGCGCCTCGACCTCGGTGGCGGTGACCACGAACTCGAGGCCCCGGGCGCGGGCGAGCATCCCGACCAGACGCGGCTCGAGCTGGCGCGAGAAGTACGAGAGCACGCGCCGGCGCAGGTGCTTGGCCTTGCCGACGTACAGCACCTTCCCCTTCGCGTCGATGAAGCGGTAGACGCCGGGCGCCTCCGGCGCCTGCCGGGCGCGGTCGAGCAGCGGATGCTCGCTCTCCACGCCTCTATTCAACCACGAACCGCGGCCCGGCCGTTCCAACCGCCCGCCATCGAGGACGGGCCAACCTGAGCACGACGCCCGCGAGGGCCATCAGCAGCAGCACGATCTGCCCGATCCAGCCGACAACAACCAGGCAGTCGCCCGGGGTCTCCTGGGTCACCCCGAGCCCAATGTACGTCCCGATCACCGCGGACGCCCAGATGAACGTCAGGCAGCCGATCTCGCAGAACAGGGACCCGATGGCCAGGCCGCCGGAGACGCTCAGCGCCAGCAGCAACGTCGGCGCCGCCAGACCGAGCGAAACCGGCTGGAACCGATCGAGGTCAACCAACCTGCCAGCCTCTGCACCTCGATTCAGTGCGGCGCCGGGGCGGGAGGGGCCGGCGGCGCCGTGATCCCCAAGCTGTAGGCCATGAACGCGTCGATGTCGGCGGTCTGGGCGATGCGCTTGTCGGTCGGCATGTAGCCGTGGCTCGTCTTGGTCTCGACCCGGATCAGGATCGGGTTGGCGCACGCCTGGGCGTGCTGCAGCTCGGCGGCGAACTGGTACGAGTGGCTCGGCACGACGCGGTCGTCGTGGTCGGCGGTGGTGATGATCGTCGGCGGGTAGCACGTGCCCGCCCTGACGTTCGCCAGCGGC
>JAJXUY010000362.1 GCA_021782525.1 Acidobacteriota bacterium
TATCCGGCCGCCCGCCGCGCCGGGGCGAGCGAGGGTAGCAACGCCGCCGGCCGGGCCGGTGCCGGCGTCGCCACCGCGGTGATCGCGCCGACGAGGTCGAACGCGTACGTCCTGGTGACGCGCACCCGCACGATGTCGCCGGCGCGCGCCGTCCCGTCCGCGAATACGATCCGCCCGTCCACCTCCGGCGCTTGCCGCGCCAGACGTCCCTGCAGCAGGTACTCCGACTCCGGGCTCGCCCCCTCCACGATCGCGGTGAGCTCGCGGCCGCGCAGCGCGCGGTTGTGCTCGCGGCTGATCCGCTCCTGCTGCTTCATGAGCATCCGCCGGCGCCGCTCCTTCGTGCGCTGCGGCACGGGGTCCCCGAGCGCCGCGCCGGGGTTCTCCTCCTGGTGCGAGTAGGTGAACACGCCGACGTGGTCGAAGCGAACCTCGTCGATGAACGCCTGCAGCTCGGCGAACTCCGCCTCGCCCTCGCCGGGGAAACCGACGATGAACGTCGTGCGCACCGCGAGGTCAGGCACGCTCGCCCGGGCCCGCGCGATCAGCTCGCGGTAGCGGTCCGCGTCGCCGCCCCGCTTCATCGCCTTGAGGACGCGGCGCGAGGCGTGCTGCAGCGGGATGTCGAGGTACGGGACGAGCCGGCCTTCGCGCGCCATCAGGCGGAAGATCCCCGGGTCGAGCGTCGCAGGGTAGGCGTACATGAAGCGGACCCAGGGGATCGTCGTGCCCGCCAGCAGCGCCTCGAGCAGCCGGCGCAGCCCGGCGCGGCCCATCCCGAGGTCCTCGCCGTAGCGCGTCGTGTCCTGCGCGATCAGCACCAGCTCGCGGACGCCGGCCGCCTCCAGCCGGCGCGCCTCGGCCACGAGCGATTCCGGCGTGCGCGAGCGGAACGCCCCGCGCATGCGCGGGATGTGGCAGAACGCGCACGGGTTGTTGCACCCCTCCGCGACCTTGAGGTAGGCGAAGGCGCCACCGGTCGACAACAGCCGCGGCGCGCGGTGGTCGTACAGGCCGAGCGCGGCGCGTTGGTCAGGGACGTGCCCCGGCAGCCGTCCGAGCACGGCCTCGGGCGCGCGCTCGAGCTCGTCGAGGCCGACGAACGCGTCGATCGCGGGGATCTCGGCCGCGAGCTCGGCCGCGTACCGCTGCGCCATGCACCCTGCCACCACCAGCCGCCGGAGCGCGCCGCGCTGTTTGCGGCCCGCCACCTCGAGCAGCGCCTCGATCGACTCCCGCTTGGCGTCCTCGATGAAGCCGCACGTGTTGACGATCACCACCTCGGCCGCGTCGAGATCGGTTACGACCTCGGCGCCGTGCTCGACCAGGTGTCCGAGCATGACTTCCCCGTCCACCAGGTTCTTGGCGCACCCGAGCCCTATCATGCCGACCTTGACCGACTTCGGTGCGCGCGCTCTCCGCGCGGCCGTACTCACGACGGCGGATTCTACACCGGGTCGAGAGCGACTCAGTCCGGGAAGACCGTGGTCCGTGGTCCGTGGTCCGGAACGACCGTGGGTCGTGGATCGTGGGTCGTGGCTCGCAGAGACGAAGGCGCGGCCGGCCGCCAGTGCGGCCGCGCCGGCGGGATGCCGTGCGGCCTCGAGCGCCTCCCCCGAAGGCCACCGCTCCACCGAAGCCAGGGCCGCGCCCCTCGCGGCGTGTAGCCGCGCTGCCGAGAGTGGGCCGGATGCTAGGCGCGCGAGCCGGCCGAACCGGAGTGGTGCCGGAGGCACCATGAGGATTCGAGCCGGCGAGCGCAACGACGCAGACGGTCCGCTATCGGCGGCGCCCGAAGCGCCGGCGGCGCTATGGGTAGAGGCGGTTGATCATGCGCGGGTACGGGATCGCTTCCCGCAGGTGCGAGAGGCCGCACAGCCAGCTCACCACCCGCTCGATCCCCATCCCGAACCCGGAGTGCGGGAAGCCGCCGTAGCGGCGCACGTCGAGGTACCACTGGAACGCCGCCAGCGGCAGGTTGTGCTCGGCGATGCGCTGCTCGAGCTTCTCCGGCGAGGAGATGCGCTCGCTGCCGCCGATGATCTCGCCGTAGCCGTCGGGGGCGATCATGTCGACGGCGAGCGCTCGTGCCGGGTCGTTCGCATCGGGCTCCATGTAGAACGCCTTGATCGCCGCCGGGTAGCGCGTGATCATGATCGGCTTGCCGGCCTCGTCGGCGAGCGCGGTTTCCTCGTCGCCGCCGAAGTCGTCGCCGAACGCCACCGCGAACCCCTTCGTCTTGAGCTTCTCCACCGCGTCGCCGTAGTCGATGCGCGGGTACGGGCGCGCGGCCGCCGCCTCCAGACGCGCCATGTCGCGCTCGAGCCACTCGAACTCCTGCCGGCAGCGGTCGAGCACGCGGGCGACGAGCGACGAGACGAACTCCTCCGCCAGGTCGAGCAGGCCGTCGAAGCGCAGCCAGGCGACCTCGGGCTCGACCATCCAGAACTCCATCAGGTGCCGCCGCGTCTTCGACTTCTCCGCCCGGAACGTGGGCCCGAAGCAGTACACCTTGCCGTGCGCGGCCGCCGCCGGCTCGAGGTAGAGCTGGCCCGACTGCGACAGGTACGCCTTCTCGCCGAAGTAGTCGGTCTCGAACAGCGTCGAGGTCCCCTCGCACGCCGCCGGGGTGAGGATCGGCGAGTCGATGTTGACGTAGTGGCGGCTGTGGAAGAAGTCGCGGATGCCGAACGTCAGCTCGTCGCGCACCCGCATGATCGCGTGCTGGCGCTTGGAGCGCAGCCACAGGTGGCGGTGGTTGAGAAGGAAGTCGGGGCCGTGCTCCTTGGGCGTGATCGGGTAGTCGGGGCAGAGCTGCTCGATCGCCAGCTCGCCGACCTGCAGCTCGACGCCGCCCGGCGCGCGCGGCTCGGCCTTGACGGTGCCGGCGACGTGCAGCGACGATTCCTGGGTCACGCGCCCGGCGTCCTCCCAGACCCGCTCCTCGACCCCGGGCCGGAACACCACCGACTGCAGGTACCCCGAGCCGTCGCGAACGACGAGGAAGCGCAGCTTGCCGGAGGAGCGCGCGTTGTACAGCCAGCCGGACACCCGCACCTGCTCTCCGATCAGCCCCGGCAACTCGCGGATTTCGGCGTCTCGCATCGCAAACCTCCGTCAGGCCGCGCATTGTAGCGCACGGGCGCGGCCCGCTAGAATGGGCGCGCGCCGGCGGCCTGCCGGCCGGGAGA
>JAJXUY010000363.1 GCA_021782525.1 Acidobacteriota bacterium
CTCGTCCTTGCCGCGGATCACCCGGGCGACCGAGTGTTTGAGAGCATCGAGCTGCGCGATGATGTCGTCGACCGGCACGCCGCACCTCACCCCAGCAATGTCTACGGGCGGCCGCGAATTCCGTTGCCGCGCCGTTCCCGACCGCTACCCGCCGAGCCGGCCGGCCGCCGCCGGGTCGAGCGGAGCCACCAACACGCGCTTCACGCCGACGGCGGAGGCCGCCAACTCGCCGATGCGGGCGGCGTCCGCCGTGGCGACGACCAGGTCCACACCGAGGAGGAACGCGCGCAGGCCGTCGCCGGTTACCAGGCCCGGCCCGACCAACAGCACGGCGCAACCGCGCCGCAACGCGGCCGGCAGCGCGGCGAGCGCCGCCGCCGTCGCGGCGTCGAGGCCGCCGCTGGCGGAGCCGAGCACGACAACCGTGGCGCCGATCTCGACGTGGCCGCGGAGCTCGGCTGCGCCGCCCGCGGCGACCGCGTCGAAGCCGGAGGCGGCCAGCGCCCCCAGCGCCGCCTCGGCCTGGAGCGCGCCGCCGCCGAGGACAACCGCCCGCCTCACGCCCCGGCCTCCCGCACATCGAGAAGACGGAGCTCGAGCTGCTGCGGCAGCACGGCGTGCTCGAGCGCCGTCCCGACCTCGAGCTCGCCGGTCCGCACCCGGCGCTCCAGCTCACGATCGAACCCGAGCAGCCCCTCGGGCTCCCCGTCGCGCATCACGTCCGCCAGCGTCGCGGAGTCGAGCGACCCTTCCGCCAGATGCGCCACGGCCGCCCGCGTCGCCCGCCACACCTCGACCACCGGGCGGCGGCCGTCGCGGTGCGGGAGGAGCTGCTGCGTGAACGACCAGCGCAGCACCCGCGCCAGCCGCGCCCGCACCTCGGGCCTCTCCTCGGCGGGGAACAGCGAGAGGAAGCGCCGCACGGCCGAGGCCGTGTCGAAACCCCGCAGCGTCGAAAGGAGCAGATGGCCGGTCTCGGCCGCGTCGAGCATCAGCCGGGCCTGCTCGGCGTCCCTCGGCTCGCTCGTCAGGATCACCTGCGCGCCCTGCCTGAGCACGCCCGCCAGGCCGGCCGCCAGCGACGGCGTATCGGCGCCCACCTCGCGCTGGTTCACCGTGGCCGCCGCGTGCCGGTAGAGGAACTCGATCGGGTCCTCGACGGTGACGACGTGGCACGCGCGCGTCGCGTTGATCTCCCCGACGAGCGCCGCGAGCGAGGTCGTGCGCCCGGATGCCGCCGGCCCGTTGACGAGGACGATGCCGTTGCGCTCGCGGCACGCCTCGCGCATCGCCGCCGGCAACCCGATCTCGTCGAGTCCCGGCACCCGACCGGGGATCGACCGCAGCACCACCGCGAACGTGCCGCGCTGGGTGAACACCGCCACGCGAAAACGGTTCAGCCCGCTCACCGAGTAGGCGAAGTGAGCGGCGCCCTCCTGGCGGACGCGGGCGGCGGCCGACGGTGGCGCCTGCGCCAGCAGGTGCAGCACGACCGCCTCCGTCTGGAACGGGCTCAGCCGCTCGATGCCGGCAACGTCGAGCCGCACCAGTTCGCCGCCGGCCTGAACCTGAAGCGGTTGTCCGACCGCCAGGAGAACGTCACCGCCGGGTGAGCCCGCCACCAGCGTGCCGAGGAACCCCGGCAGGTCGAAGTTGAGCACCGTTCGATTATAGCCGCGCCGCGGGGCAAGGAGCCTGTCGCGCATAGCGACGAAAGCGAGGGTCGCGATGGCGCCCGCTGGCAAGGCGGACAAGCGAAATGCCCGCAGACGTAGCTGTAGCCTACGTCGAGGACATTTCGCGCCGGCCAACGCAGCCAGCGGGATGCCAGCGCGAGCCGCAGCCGGAGTCTATGCGCGACAGGCTCCTAGCCGACGCGCAGGAGGAACGCGCCGCGCAGGGCGCGCACGACGGCGAAGCCGGGGATCTCCGGCTCGGCCTTCGGCGGGGCCTCGAGCACGACCGCGGCGCCCGCGCCCAGCACCCCCGCTTCGCGGGCGCGGGCGAGCGCCGCTGTTCCCTCCTCCCACTCGGCGAACGGCGGGTCGCACCAGGCGAGGTCGAAGCGCAGGCCACGCCCGGCGAGGGACGCCAGCGCCGCCGACGCGTCGCGGGCGAGGAGCTCCCACTCGCCCTCGGGAACGGCGAGCGCGGCGAAGTTGCGGCGGATGAGCTGCGCCGCCGCGGGCGCCCGCTCCACCAGAACCGAGCGCGCGGCGCCGCGCGAGAGCGCCTCGAGCGAGTTGACGCCGGTGCCGGCGAAAAGGTCGAGAAACGCGGCGCCCGCCAGGCGCTGCGCGAGCACGGCGAACGCCTGCTCGCGCAGCGCGTCCGGCGTCGGGCGCAACGGCGCTCCCCGCGCCGGTCCGGCGATCCGCCGCGACGCCCACGCCCCGCCGGTGATCCTCACCTGGGGACCCTGCGCACCGCGAGCCGGCGCAGCTCCTCGTCGGTGACGAAGAACGAGGCCGGACCCTCGCCCACCTGGACGTGCACGACGATGCGGTCGGGCGCCGGCGTCACGCTCAGCACCTCGACGACGCGCCCGTCCTCGAGCTCGACGCGATCGCCGGGCGCCGGCTCCCACCCGCTGAGGTCCTCACGCGTGACCCTCGTCTGCACGAGCCTGGCCTCGAGCCCGTCGAGCGCCTGCGTCAGGCGCGCCAGGGCGAGGCTGGGAGCGGTCGCCACCGAGTAGCGCAGCCGCAGCGGCGTACGCCCTGCTGGCGCCACGCGCAGCTCCACCTTCCCCGGGCCCGGAGTGTCGGCGCCGGCGGAGTCGAAGCGCTCGAGCTCCCGGTACGACTCCTCGACGACCTGCTCGATCACCTGCAGCTCGACCTTCGAGAGCGGCTGCCGGATGACGTTCTCCGCCTGACCCGCGCTCCGCCGCGCGAGCACCGCGACGCCGTTGCGGAACACCGAGACCCTGGTTACGGAGCCGTTCAGGTTCACCACCCTCTCGACGACGTACGTCGGGTCCGGTGCGGCGGACACCGCCAGCGCGAGCACGAACGCTCCGATCAAGGCCGGCCTCCCAACCGCCCGGCGAGCTTCACGGCGTGGGCGAGCGCCGCGGCCGGCGCGACCGTTCCGTCGAGCACCGCGGCGCGCGTCTGCCGCACGGCGGCTCCGATCGCCGGGCCAGGGCGGACCCCGGCGGCGAGCAGGTCGGCGCCGGTGACCGGCGC
>JAJXUY010000364.1 GCA_021782525.1 Acidobacteriota bacterium
GGCGCCTGACGCATGGGCTTCATGGGCCGGCTCGGCGACATGCCGTTCGAGGACATCGTCCAGATGCTCTCGATGTCGCAGCGGACCGGCCGGTTGACGCTGACGCACGCCGTGTCCAAGGCGGTGGTGCTCTTCCGTCGGGGCGAGATCGTCGGGGCCTCCTGCGACGTGGTCGGAGAGTCCCTGGGCCAGGCGCTCCTGGCGCGGCACGCCGTCACCGAGTCGACGCTGGCCCTCGCGCTCGAGGTGCAGCAGCGCACCGCGCCGGGGAGCCTGCTCGGGGCGATCCTCGTCGAGATGAACGCCGTGCGCCCCGAGACCGTGGAGGAAGTCGTCCGTATGCAGGTCCAGAGGGTGATCGACGAGGTCGTGCGCTGGACCGACGGCGCGTTCAGGTTCGACCGTCTCGAGCACCCCGAGTACCTCGACGCCGGGTTCGCCGACAGCGAGATGCTCCTGAAGTCCGGTCTGCGCGCCGACCAGGTCATGCTCGACGCGGCGCGCCGGATGGACGAGACCGAGGAAGGCCTCGACTCGTCCCCGGTGTTGTCGTTCCCGCTGCGCCCGAAGCCCTCTCACGCCGGCTCCGGGAAGAAGATCACCGTCGACATGGGGGACACGCTGACCGCGAACCAGATCATCGCGGCGCTGACGGAGGGCGACGCGGAGCCCGCGGGCGCCGAGGACGAGACGCGCAGTGAGATGCTGACGGGGGCGTCGCCGTCCGACGTGTCGTTCCTCAAGTCGATCATCGACGAGACCCGGTCCTCGGACTTCGTGGGCGAGATCGGGCTCATGATCATGAGGTGCGGGGCCAGGGTCGTGCGCCGGGGCGTGCTCTTCTCGGTCAGCCAGGGCGAGGTGCGCGGCATCGGCGAGTTCGGCCTCGAGCTCTCGGGACCGCGCGCGTACGAGCGCGTCCGGAAGATGATGGTCCCGCTCACGGACCCGTCCGTGTTCCGCACCGTGGTCGAGAGCGGCCAGAGCTTCCGGGGGCGCCTCGCCAAGACCTTCTGGGACGACTATCTCGCGCGCCAGCTCGGCGGCGTCGAGCCGGACGAGGTGATCGCCGTGCCGATGACGGTGGGCGGCAACGTCGTCTCGATCTTCTACGGCGACAACGGTCAGACGCGGGAGGCGATCGGCTCGATCGAGATGATCGAACTCCTGATGCTCTACGCATCCCTCGGCATGGAACGGATGCTGCGCGCGGCGAAGTCGGGGCGCTAGGAGCCTGTCGCGCATAGCGACGAAAGCGAGGGTCGCGATGGCGCCCGCTGGCAAGGCGGACAAGCGAAATGCCCGCAGACGTAGCTGCAGCCTACGTCGAGGCCATTTCGCGCAGGCCAACGCAGCCAGCGGGATGCCAGCGCGAGCCGCAGCCGGAGTCTATGCGCGATAGGCTCCTAGACGGCCCCCCCGGGGCTCACGCTCCGGGCTCCGAGAGGCCGGTCAGCCCCGCGGCGAGCTGCTCGAGGTCGAACGGCTTGGCCAGGATCCACCAGCGACCGGCCGCGGCGCCGGCGCGGAGTTCCTCACCGTCGATGTCGCCGGACATGATCAGCGCTTTGAGCCGCGGCCAGCGCCGGCGCATCCGGTCGACCACCTCGTGGCCCGGCATGCCCGGGAGGCGGAGGTCCGCCAGGATCGCGTCGAACGCGCTGCCGTCCGGGAGGTCGCCGGCCTCCTCACCGCTGGCGACGGCGGTCGCGCCGTGGCCGAGGAACTCGAGCATCCGGACGACCGTGGCCCGCACCCCGGGGTCGTCCTCGACGACGAGGATCCGCACCCGTCCCCCGATCCCGGCCCGGTGGCGCGTTTTTGCGCACCGTCCCGGCGCCGCTCTTGCGATGATACCCCGGGCCGGCCGCGCGGGAGATCCGGCCCGTTGACGCCGGTCCAAGGACGCGGTACTCTCAAAACCGAACGGATGATCGGGAATGAACCAAGCGGAAAAGTCCCAGCGGTCGCGTGAACGGATCCTCGAGGCGGCGCTGCAGTTGTTCTCGAGCCAGGGGTACCGGGCCACCAGCGTGCGCGACATCGCCGCCGAGGCGGGGCTCTCGACCGGCAACGTCTACCACCACTTTCCGGACAAGGAGGCGATCTACCTCACCTTGCTGGACCAGTACTGGGAGGCGATCGATGACCCCGACCTGCCGTTCAACCGCGCCCTCGCCACCGGGTCGTTCCCGGACAACCTCGAAGAGGTCGGTCACGCCTCGCGCGAGCTGGTGCGCGTGTACCGCCGCCACGTCGCGCTGATCTACGTGGACGTCGTCGAGTTCGAAGGCAGCCACATCCGCAAGTTCTACGCCGAGATGGCGCAGCGCTACGCCGACTTCATGGCGACGCACCCCGGCGCCGAGGCGATGGCGGCGCGCCTGCGCCCCGGGGTCTCGCTGGCGTCCGCCGCGATGTTCGCGACCAGGTTCTACATCAACTACTTCGCCGTCGAGATCCTGTTCGGCGTGCCGAACCACTTCGGCAAGGACAGCGAGGCGGTGATCCGGGAGACCGCGGACATCCTCCGCCACGGCATGCTGCGCCCGGGCGCCTGAGGCGCGGAACGGCGGCGCGGCCGCTCGAAACCGTCCTGCTATCCTCACCGTACACGCTCCAGCGCCCGGCGTCGCGACGGGCCAGGGCGCGATCGTCGCGGGGAGGCGGTGCGTGGGCGCTGGGTCGGTGCTTCAGGTGCGAGAGGTGAGCAAGACGTTCGGCCAGATCCGGGCGGTGGACCGGCTGTCGTTCGCGGTGGCGCGCGGCAGGATCACCGGGTTGCTCGGCCGCAACGGGGCGGGTAAGACCACGACGCTGCGCATGATCAACGGGATCTTCCTTCCCGACGGCGGCGCGATCGAGCTGTTCGGCGCCGCGGACGCCTCCGCCGTGCGCGACCGGATCGGCTACCTCCCCGAGGAGCGTGGTTTGTACCGCAAGATGCGCGTCATCGACCAGCTCCTGTTCCTCGCCGAGATCAAGGGGCAACGGCCCGCCGACGCCAGGCCACGCGCCGAGGCGTGGCTCCAGCGCTTCGACCTGTGGGACAACCGCGCCGGCAAGCTCGAGGAGCTCTCCAAGGGGAACCAGCAGAAGGTGCAGCTCATCGGCGCGCTGCTCCACGACCCCGAGCTGGTGATCCTCGACGAGCCGATGTCCGGGCTCGACCCGGTCAACG
>JAJXUY010000365.1 GCA_021782525.1 Acidobacteriota bacterium
TCTGGCCCGCCGTCCTGCTCGCCTTCGTGGCGGCGTGGGCGGCCTCGGCCCCCGGCGGCACGGTCTTCGCCTTCGCCGCCGAGATCAAGGAGTTCCTGCTCTTCCTGCTCGTGTACGACGTCGCGATCACGATCTTCTACCTCATGCTCAACACGCGCCGGCTCGCGGCGGAGCTCGTCGCCACCCAGTCCGCGCTCAAGCGGCTGGCCGCGACGGACGAATTGACGGGGCTGCCGAACCGGCGCCAGCTTCACGATAGGCTCGAAAGGGAGTGGGAGCGCGGGAAGCGCAGCCGCGCCGCGCTCTCCCTCCTGGTGGTTGACATCGACCACTTCAAGGCGTTCAACGACCGCCACGGGCACCCCGAGGGCGACACCTGCCTCGTTCGCCTGGCCGGCGCCATGCAGGGCGCGCTGCGCGGCGGGACCGATCTCCTGGTTCGCCTCGGGGGCGAGGAGTTCGTCGCCCTGCTGCCGGAGGCCGCCCCGGAGGAAGCCGCCGCCGTGGCCGAGCGCGTGCGCGCGCAGGTCGAGTCGCTCGCGCTCCCGCACGGCGCGTCACCCACGGCCCCGGTCGTCACGGTGAGCGTGGGTTGGGCCTCGACCTCTCCGGCGACCGAGCCGCACGGCCCCGCGGCCCTGCTGGCCCGCGCCGACGCCGCGCTCTACCGTGCCAAGCGCGAGGGGCGCAATACGGTTGCCGCCGCCGCGCCCGCGGCAGTCCCCGCCCCGTGACCGGCGAAGGCCCGACGAGCGGCGAGGCGTTCCTCCGCCGTCTGGCCGGACCCGGCGGGCGGGAGTTCGCGTCGATCTGCTACGGTTGACCGTGGTGAAGGAGGCGGGAGATGACCAAACGAGAGCGCGCGAAGTTGATACGGCGGTACGCCGATGGGGGCGACGAGGTGGTGCGGGCGCTGGAGGTGTTCCCGCCGGAGAAGCTGACGGCGCGCCCGTTTCGCGGCAAGTGGACGGCGGCCGAGATCGTCCACCACCTCGCTGACAGCGAGATGACGGCCGCGATCCGGCTGCGGTTGCTCGTCGTCCAGGAGCGGCCGGTGATCCAAGGCTACGACCAGGACGAGTTCGCCGTCCGGTTGCGCTACAACGAGCGCGAGATCGGCGCCGCGCTCGCGGCGTTCCTCGCGGCGCGCGCCACGACGGTCGAAATTCTGGAGCGGATGACCGCCGAGCAGTGGGCGCGGCAGGGGTGGCACACGGAGGCCGGCTTGTACGGCCCGGAGCGCTGGCTCGCGACCTACGCCGAGCACGCGCACAAGCACGCGGGGCAGATCACCCGTCTGCGCGAGGCGCTGGCGGCGAAGGCGGGCGGCCGCAAACGGCCGCAGCCGTAACCGCGGCGCGCAGTCGGGGATGCGGGTGCCGGCGGGCCCGGTCTACGCCTCCCGCACGCACCGCGTGCCACCCATGACACGCAGCCGGGTGTTTGCGACCCGGGCCGGAGGCACGGGCACGGCGACCCATCCGCGCGCGTGGTCCTGCGCGCGCGCCACCTCCCACGTCGTGCCGGAGTGGACGAAGCGCATGCCGACGAACGGCACGCACGGGCAGCAGATCACGGCCACGCTGGCCGCGTCGCCGCGGTCGAGGATCATCGGGACGTCCGCCTCGGCTCGCTCACGATGGATGAAATGCATCTCCGGGCCCGCTGGCGCCATGGCACCCCCCAAGGGCCGGCCGCCGTTCGGCGCCGTGTCGAACCGCCGGCCGTCACCTGATTAGACGTAATCTCGGGCTCTTTTGTTCATACCCGCGGGCACCCCGGCGGCCATACCGGTGCGCCCCGTCACACCGGGGCTCGGCCACGCGAGGAGGCCTGGCTCGGGCGACGGCCGCGACACCGAGCCAACGCCACGGCCGGCGCCATCCACCAGGGAGCTTCGCCCCCTCCTAACCACCCGGCCGACGAGGGCCGGCCCCCGCCGTCGCCCGAACCGGGCTCCGGGCCCCTCGTGGACTCGTTGGAATAGCGGTGCACGACCGGAAGGTTTTTCTGGGCGTGCGTTCTGTCCACTCCAACCCCGCGATGTACGGTCCACATCCAAAGTGGTGGACGGGTCTCGCGACCCAAGAAGGGAGGACAGTATGAAACGTCACGTTTTCGCCGTGGCAGGCGGTTGTGTCTTGGCGTTCGCCCTGGCCGGCAGCCTCGCGTGGGCGGCCGGCCCGGTGGCGGTGGACATCCCCTTCAGGTTCGCCGTGGCGGAGAGGGAGATGCCGGCCGGTCACTATGAGCTCGAGCCGTCAGGCACCGGCATGAGCAAGCTGGTGGTCAAGAGCGCGGACGGGGGGGTGGCGATCGCGCCCGTGATCGAGCGCCTGGCGGACACCGGCGGCAAGGAACCCACCGCCGTGTTCGACGAGAAGAACGGGAAGTACTTCCTCTCCGAGCTCCACATCCCGGGGCAAGACGGCTTGCTGGTGGGGATCCTCAAGGGGGAGCAGGCGCATAAGGTGGTCATCGGCACCGAGAAGTAGCCGGACATCGTTCTCGCGTGCAACGGGCCGCCCGCCAGGGCGGCCCTTCGTTCGCCGGCGCGGCGCCGGCCCGGACCGCCTCCTGCCGCTCGCTCCCGGGAACCGGCGTCATCGGGGTCGGGGCTCGAGAACGCCCCGCCCGGCGGCGGATGTGACCGATCACGAAACGCCGCCGCGGCGCCGGACACCCCGGGCCGCCACCGCAGCGCCGCCCTCGGTGCCGGCGACGATCGCTAGGCGGCGCCGGCCCGAACTCCGGGATGGACGGGGCCGTGGAGCGCCGCCTTGATCGCCAGGTACGGCGCCGCCTTCGCCGGCTCGCCCTCGCGCCGGTACAGCTCGATGATCCGCTCCACGGCGGTGTCGACGCGGGTGCGGTCGTTGACGCCGAGCTTGTCGCGCAGGACCGGGAAGCTGCCGACCAGGAGCCTCTCCGCCTCGCCGAGCCGGCCCTGCTCGAGCAGGCAGCCGCCGAGCTCGCTCTCGGCCTCGGCGACGGTCCATGGGTCCGCGGGCGGCGCGGTGCGGTTGATCGCGATCACCTCGTGCAGCAACCCCTCGGCCTCGCGCAGCCCGGCCGGGGCAGCCTCGGCGTCGAGGACGGTGGCCAGGTTCTCGCGGACGAAGCGGATGCGCAGGTCCGTCGCCGGCACCTTGGGGCCCAGGATGGCGAGCGCGCGCCGGT
>JAJXUY010000366.1 GCA_021782525.1 Acidobacteriota bacterium
CGCACCTTCGCGAGCCTCAGACTCGCTCGCCTGACCGTCCTGCTCGTCGCCGCGCTCGCCCTCGCCGCACCGGCGCCGGCGGCGCCGCAGGCTCCGGCCGGTGGCGTGGCGTCGGCCGCGCCGGACGCCACCGCGGCCGGGCTTGAGATCCTGCGCGCCGGCGGGAACGCGGCCGACGCGGCCGTGGCCACCGCTCTCGCGCTCGCGGTCGTCCACCCCGAGGCGGGGAACCTGGGCGGCGGCGGCTTCGCGGTCGTGCGCATCGGCGGCCAGGCCGCGGCGCTCGACTTCCGCGAGACCGCGCCGGCGGCGGCCACCGCGACGATGTACCTCGATGCGAGCGGCCAACCGATCCCCGGTCGCTCGCTCGTCGGCCCGCTCGCGGCCGGCGTGCCGGGCTCGCCGGCCGGCCTGTACGAGCTGCAGCGCCGCTTCGGCGTGCTGCCGTGGACCGAGGTGGTGGCGCCCGCCGAGCGCCTGGCCAGGGACGGCTTCGCCGTCACGCCGCGGCTGCACGGCGAGATCGCGGCGTCGCGCGCGCTGCTCGCGCGCTTCCCGGCCTCGGCGGCGGTGTGGCTCCCCGGCGGCGAGCCGCCCGCGGCGGGGAGCGTGATCAAGCTCCCGGCGCTCGCCGCGACGCTTTCGGCATACGCCGAGCGCGGGCCGGCCGCGATCACGACCGGCGCCGCGGCGGCGGCGATCGCGGCGGCGTCGCGCGAGAACGGCGGCATCCTCACGGCGGCCGACCTCGCCGCCTACGAACCGGTGTGGCGCGACCCGCTGCGCTTCGCGGCGTTCGGGTGGAGCGTCGCCGCGATGCCGCTGCCGTCCTCCGGCGGGATCATCATGGGCGAGAGCATCGGGATGCTTGAGCGCCTGAACTGGGCCTCGCTGCCGGCCGGCTCGGCGCAGCGCATCCACCTCGAGGTCGAGAGCTGGCGGCGGGCGTACGCGGACCGCTTCCTCCTCGGCGACCCCGCGACCACGCAGGCGGGTCCGGTGCAGCTGCTCGACCCGGCGTGGCTGGCGCGCCGCGCCGCCGAGATCGACCCGGTGCGGGCGACGCCCTCGACTGCGGTGCGCTCGTGGCCGGGGAGCGCCGCCGAGCGGCGCGAGACCACGCACCTGTCGGTGGTGGACGGCGACTGCAACGCGGTGGCGATCACCACGACGCTCAACGGTGCGTTCGGCTGCGGCCTGCTGGTCGGGCCGGTCGGGTTCCTGCTTAACAACGAGATGGACGACTTCGCCACCGCGCCGGGCAAGCCGAACCTGTACGGGCTGGTCCAGGGCGCGGCGAACGCGGTCGGCCCCGGCAAGCGGATGCTCTCCTCGATGGCGCCGACGATCGCCTGGCGCGGCGACGACGTGCTCGCGGTCGGCTCGCCCGGCGGCTCGTACATCCCGACCGTCACCGAGCAGGTGCTGCTCGCGGTGATCGTCGACGGCTCGCCGCTGCAGGCGGCGGTCGACGCGCCGCGCCTCCACCACCAGTGGCTCCCCGACGAGATCGTGGCGGAGGCGGGGGCGCTTGCCGGCGGCGTCGGCGCCGAGCTCGAGCACCGCGGCTACGCGCTGCGCGTCGTCCCGCGTCTCGGCGAGGTGAACGCGGTACGGCGTCACCCGGACGGCCGCTTCGAGGCGGCCGCGGACCCGCGCGGGCCGGGTGCGGCCGGGGTGCTGCCGCGGTAGAATCCCGCGGTCGCGGCCGGCGGGCCGCGCGACCCCCGAGGAGGTGTCGTTGGCGATGACCCCGCCCAGCGCCGGGCTCTCGGCGCAGGCGTTTTCGGAGCGCTTCCTGCACTACCTGCGCTACGTCCGCGGGCTCGAGGTGAGCCAGGCGGCGCCCGCCGACCTGCTCGCCGCCCTGGAACTGACGATCCGCGAGGCGCTCATCGACCGCACCGTCGCGACCCGCCGGCTGCAGGACACGCAGGTGCCGAAGACGGTGCACTACCTCTCGCTCGAGTTCATGCTCGGGCGCCTGGTCGAGAGCAACCTGCTGGCGACCGGCCTGGAGCCGACCGCGCGCGCGGCGATGGCCGGTCTCGGCCTCGACCTCGACGGGCTGATCGCGGAGGAGCCCGACCCCGGCCTCGGCAACGGCGGCCTCGGGCGGCTCGCGGCGTGCTTCCTCGAGTCGTTGGCCACGCTCGACTACCCGGCGTACGGCTACGGGCTGCGCTACGACTTCGGCATCTTCCGCCAGGAGTTCGCCGGCGGCTGGCAGCGCGAGCGCCCCGACACCTGGCTGAAGAACGGCTACGCCTGGGAGATCGGTCGCCCCGACATGACCGTCAAGGTGGGTCTCGGAGGCACCGTGACGACCGAAGGCGACGGCGGCCGGCGGCGCCCGGTCTGGACCGCTCAGCACACGGTCTACGGCGTGCCGTACGACGTGCTCGTGGCGGGGTACCGCACCGAGAGCGTGTCGATCCTCCGCCTGTGGCGGGCCGAGGCCCCCTACTCGTTCGACTTCGACACCTTCTCGCGCGGCAACTTCCTCGCCGCGGTTGCCGGGCGCGAGAACGCCGAGGCGGTGACCAAGGTGCTCTACCCCTCGGACGAGGCCGAGGCCGGGCGCGAGCTGCGCCTGACGCAGGAGTACTTCCTGGTCGCGTGCTCGGTCGCCGACGTCGTGCGCCGGTTCCGCGCCCGCTGCGGCGACCGGTGGGAGATCTTCGCCGACAAGGTCGCGTTCCAGCTCAACGACACCCATCCGGCGCTCACCGTCGCCGAGCTGATGCGCGTCTTCCTCGACGAGATCGGATTGCCGTGGGAACAGGCGTGGGCGATCACCCGCGCCGCCTGCGCCTACACCCAGCACACGGTGCTCGCCGAGGCGCTGGAGACCTGGCCGGTGCGGCTGGTGGAGCGCCTGATCCCGCGCCACGCCCAGATCGTCTTCGACATCAACACGCGCTTCCTCGACGAGGTCGACGCGCGGCACCCCGGCGACCACGGGCTGCGGCGCCGGCTCTCGCTCGTGCACGAGGACGGCGAGCGGCGGCTGCGCATGGCGCACCTCGCCATCGTCGGCTGCCACCGCGTCAACGGCGTCGCGCGGCTGCACACCGAGCTGCTCAAGAGCCGGGTGTTCCCCGACTTCGACCGCCTCTTCCCCGACCGCTTCGTCTCGATCACCAACGGGATCACGCCGCGGCGCTGGCTGCTCG
>JAJXUY010000367.1 GCA_021782525.1 Acidobacteriota bacterium
GGTGCCGCCCACCTCCAGCCGACACAGCCGCATTTCACGCCTCCTTTCCGTTCGCCGCGCACACCGTCGCCTCGAACTCCTCCAGGTGCGAGCGGACGCCGAGCACGACCATCACGTCACCCTCGCGCAGCGCCAGGTTCGGCTCGGGGTTGGGGAGGAGCGCGTCGCCGCGCTGCACCGCGACGACGCCGACGCCGCAGCGCCGCCGCAGGTCCGCCTCCGCCAGGGTCGTGCCGACCAGCGGGCTCGCGGCCGAGAGCAGCACCTGCTCGAGCTCGAGCCCCGCCACCTTTCCCTTTCCGAGCGAGAAGTCGAGGAAATCCACCACCGTCGGCTTGACGACGAGCTGGGCCAGGCGCGCGCCGCCGTGGCGGTACGGGTTGACGACGCGATCGGCGCCGGCGCGCTGCAGCCTCGTCTCCGCCCCCTCCTCGCCGGCGCGTGCCACGATGAACAGGCCGGGGTTGAGCGAGCGGGCGGTGAGCACGGTGTAGACGTTGTGCGCGTCGTCGTTGAGGCACGCCACCAGGCCGCGCGCGCGGTCGACGCCGGCGGCGCGCAGCGTCTCCTCGGCGGTGGCGTCGCCGGCGACGACTGGGATGCCGAGCTCCCTGAGCCGCTGCGCCTTCTCCGCCTTGGCCTCGACCACGACGACGGACCGCCCGGCGCGGCGCAGCTCCTCGACCACCGCCAGGCCCATGCGGCCCCAGCCGCACACGATCTCGTGCCGCGTCATCCTCTCGATCATCCGCGACCTCCGCGCCTGCCCGAACGCCTCCCGTAGCTCGCCCTCGATCACCGAGCGGCCGACCTCGGTGGCGACGAGGAGGATCAGCCCGAGGCCGCCGAACAGCAGCGCGACCGTCAGGACCTGGCCGGCCCGGGAGAGCGTCGAGATCGAGTTGAACCCCACCGTGGTGAGCGCCAGCACCGTCATGTAGAACGCGTCCCACCACGGGACGCCCTCGGTCAGCCGGTAGCCGAGCGTGCCCGCGACGAAGATCGCGGCGAGCAGCGCGGCGGAGCGCCCGAGGCGCGTTCCCACCCACTCACTGTAGCGGATCTCACCTCCGGCGGGCTGGCGCCCGCCCCGCCGGGCGCGCCTCGAACGGCTCAGCGCGGGAAGCCGGGCGAGGCCACGATCCTCTCGATCTGCGCCAGGTGACGGCGCTCGTGCGCGCCCGCGATGTCGATCCACTGGTAGAGGTTGAGCTCGAAGCCGAGGGGGTGGGGGAAGCGCAGCGCGTCGAGGTCGAGGCCGCCCAGCGCCGGGATCGTCGCGGTCACGGCGCCGTGGCTCTCGGCCAGCTCCTGCCGCAGCGTCGCGATCGGAAGCCCCGGGGTCGGCGTGACGCGGTCGGGGTGCTTGACCGGTCCCGCAGAGCCGATCTCGGCGATCGAGCGCATCCGCGGCCACGAGCGCTGGCTCTGCGGGCCCGCCCTGACGCCGTCGCGAAGCCCCTGCCGGATCAGCCTCGCCGCCACGATGGCGAACGTCCGGTTCGCGAGGGCGACGTGGTGCAGCACCTCGCCCGCCGACCAGTGGTCGGGCGTCGGCCGCCAGTCGGCCGCCGCCTGACTCATCGTCGCCACGGCGCCGGCCAGTGCCTCGAGGTCCGCCGCCAGCCGGCGGCTCAGCTCCTCCAGCGCCGGCTCCAACGGATCGCCGGGGGTCCGGCCCGACCAGGGATTCTGCGACCCAGTCACGGCTCCAATGATACGCCGTTCCGCAACCGGCGCCGCTCAGGTCGAGAGGAACTCGACGATCTCGGCGAGCAGCGCCGCGCCGCCCTCGGCGAGCACCGAGTGGGCGGCGCCGGGGACCTCGCGGAAGCGCGCCTCGGGGATCGCGGCGGCCAGCTCGCGGGTCGCCGCCGCGGCGACGAGCGGGTCGTGCTCGCCGGCGAGCACCAGCGCCGGGCAGGCGATCGCTCCGAGCTCGCCGCGCATGTCCCAGCCGGCCCGCAGAGCCGCGAGCTGCTGCAGCGCGCCGGGGCGGTCCTCGGGGTCGAGCGTCCACAGCTTCGCCGCCTGGTCGACGAACCCGGGGTAGCGGTCGGCGAACGCACTGCCGAACGCGAACGCCATGAACGCCTCGGCGGCCTCGACCGGTTCGAGGCGTGTGAAGGCGATCTCGAAGAAGCGCATGACGCGGCGGTGCGAGGGCGTCAGGCGCGCGGCGCACGACGCCACGACGAGGCGCTGCACGGCCTCGGGGTGGCGCAGCGCGAGCTCGCAGGCGAGCAGGCCGCCCATCGAGACGCCGATCACCCCGGCTGCGCCCAGCCCGGCGTCCGCGAGCACCAGCGCCGCGTCGTCGGCGGCGCCGGTGAGGGTGAACACCTCCCCGTCGCGCGAGCCGCCGACGCCGCGGTTGTCGGGGGCGAGCACGGTGAAACGATCGGCGAGCACGCGCGGCAGCTCGCCCCACAGGCGGGCGCGCGAGCCGAGGCCGGCGAGCAGGAGGAGCGCCGGGCCGCTCCCGGTCCGCTCGTACGCGACCGGCCCGCGTGGGCCGGCGATCGTGTGCAGCTCCGCTTGTCCCATCCCTCGTTTGCCGCCGGCGCCAGGCGCCGGCGCCGACCGCGTCACAGCAGCGCGGTCAGCTTGTCCTTGAGGACCTTCTTGTCCACCGCGCCGATGACGCGGTCGACCATCTTGCCGCCCTTGAAGAAGAGCAGCGTCGGGATCGACTGGATGCCGAACTTCACGGCGGTCTGGCGGTTCGAATCGACGTCGAGCTTGGCGACGACGACCTTGCCGGCGAACTCCTCGGCGAGGGCCTCGACGTGCGGCGCGATGATCCGACACGGGCCGCACCAGACGGCCCAGAAGTCCACCATCGCCGGCTTACCGGCGTTGACGACGGAGGCCTCGAACGTGGCGTCGGTGACCTGGGTGACGTTTCCGGACATGACGACCTTCCTCTCTCGCAGGGGCGCGGCGGAACCGAACCCCTGCCGCATGCAAGCGCGGCCGCAGCCGCGCGAATTCCACGCCCGGGCGTCGCGCCCGACGGCCGGCGCCCGATCGCGCGCCGGCAGGCTGCGGATCAAGGTATTGTAGGCAGGACGGGGTGGGGGTGGCAACCGTGCGCACGCGGCGCCAGAGGCTCGGGCAACACTTCCTGCGCGACGCTGCGACCGCACGCGCGATCGTCGCCGCGCTCGC
>JAJXUY010000368.1 GCA_021782525.1 Acidobacteriota bacterium
CCCTGAGGTGGCGGGTGAGGATCGAGAGAACGAGGGCCATCGCGCGCCGGAGGCGCTCGGAGCCGCACTCGACCACGGCGCGGCGGAGCACCGGGTGCGTGAGGCGCTCGGCGAACAGGAACACCGGGCGGGCGCGGACCGGGCTGAAGAAGCGGTTGTGCACCATCAAGGTGCGGAACTGTTGCCCGAGCGCGCGGAACGTCGCCAGCGTGACGGTGTTGGCCGTTCGCAGCCCGGCCGCCAGCGTCGCCAGGCTCTGGAGCCCCTCGAGCAGCAGGTAGAGGCTGTCCCGCCAGGTCTTTTGGCTCGAGTATTCGGAGAGCAGAGCGTCGCGGGCCGCGTCGCCGGCCCATTCGGTCTCCACGTAGCTGCGGAAGGCGAGGAGGTTGGCGTCCGACTCGTCCATGATCCCGCGGCCGAGCTGGACGAGGTGCCTGAATTGTCGCTCCGCGAGCGCCACCTCGGTGGCGAGGTTGTCCTGGAACGCCACCGGCCGGCTCGACCGCGCCGGGTGGTTCTCCAGGTTGAAGAAGCGCTCGATCGCCTTGAGGTGCGTCTCGAACTGGACGAGCCGGTCCCAGGCCTCCGAGGGGAACGCGGGGCCGCGCCCCGGCTCCTCGCTCGCGCCGCGCGCACCGGTCGGATCCGGGTCTCCTCGCAGCGGTCCGCGCGTCACCTTTCCCCCCCCTGGGCACGAACTTCCACACGGTCATGGTATCCCCACCTCGGGACGTGGGAATCGGACCTGTGCTGCCGGTCTTGCCGGTGTCAGGCTCCGGCGCGTGTCAGCCCATCACCTAGAGCCCGTCAGCTGCGGGACGACACCGGGCCTCGCCGGGGGAGCGAGGGCGCCCGCGGCCGGTCAATCGACGAGGCCCTCCTTGACCGCGTAGTACGCCATCTCGCTGTTGTTCCGCAGGTTCAGCTTGCCCAGGACGCGCGAGCGGTAGGTGCTCACCGTCTTCGGGCTGAGCCGGAACTCCTCGGCGATCTCTTTCACCGTCTTGCCCCGCGCGATCAGGCAGAGCACCTGCAGCTCGCGGTCGGACAACGTCTCGTGGGGCGCCTGCCGGGCACGTCCCTGCACCTCGAACGCCAGGCTCTCGGCCGCGCGCATGCTGACATAGCGGCCGCCGGAGGCGACCTTCTGCACGGCGCTGACGAGCTCTTCCGGGCCGCTGTCCTTGACCAGGTAGCCGGCTGCCCCGGCCCGCAGGGCACGGACCGCGTACTGCTCCTCCGGATACATCGTGAGGATCAACACCGGCAGGTTGGGGTGCTCCGCCCGCAGTTGCTTGAGCACGTCGAGGCCGCTGCGGCCGGGCATGCCGATGTCGAGGAGAACGACGTCGCACGGCGTCCGGCGCACCTCGGCCATGATCTCCTGGCCGTTGCAGGCCTCCCCGATTACGCTGATCTCCCCCGTCCGGCCGAGAATATGCTTCAGCCCGGCTCGCACGAGGGCGTGGTCGTCGGCGACGAGAACACGGATCATGCGCTCATCCGGTCGGCAGCTCCATCGTGAACCGGCACCCCCCACCGGGCACGTCGCTCCAGCCGAGGGTTCCGCCGGCCAGGCGGCACACCCTTGCCACCGTCGCCAGCCCGAGGCCGGTCCTCTCCGGGGAGGTCGTGAAGTACGGCCTCCCGATTGCGGGCGCGTGCTCGGCCGGGATCCCTTCCCCGCCGTCCACCACCTCGATCGCCGCGACGCCGGGGCCGGCGGCGCGCCACGCCACCTGTACGCGCCGGCCCGGCGCGTGACGGCACGCGTTCGCGATCAGCTCGGTGAGCGAGAACAGCAGCTGTTCGCGGTCGACGATCACCGTCTGGCCGGAGTCTCCCTCGAGGCCGACCTCGACCCCGGCGTGGGCCGCGTCCGCCTGCAAGCCGGCCACGGCCAGGCGGGCCGCTTCCTCGACACCGACGCTCTCGGGCCGGCCCGAGGTGAGGCGGAAGTAGCGCTGCGTGTCGCGGGTGGCCGCGTCCAGCCGCCCGACCTCGTGGGCCATCTGGTCGAGCAACTCGAGCGCGTGGCCGTCGGGAGGGCCGGCGTGACGGAGCAACGAGACGCCTGCCTTCAGGGCCGCCAGGGGGTTGCGCAGCCGGTGCATGAGTTCGGTGATCGCCTCGTCTGGTTCGACCGTCGGGACGTGTCTCATCGCTCCATCCCATCCGGAGACCGCCGGCAACTGTTCCGCCTCCTGTCCCCCAGCGAGTGAACGCGCCAACCCACCCACGCTGCGACGAGTGTACCAGGAAATCCCTGTCGTTGACAGTGTTGTAAGCGGCCCGGAGGGAGGCTGACCCAACCGGTCTGAACCTGCTTACACTGCGTCTGGAGCAATGAGGCGGAGCCGACCCCGCGGGCTGCAACGGGTACGCCTGCGCGCGTCAGTGTCAACCTCGCCCTTGAGATCTGTCTTGTTGTGCCGTTTTCCATATTGACAGGGAAGGCTCGATTCCCGCACAATGGCATCCGGAAATCTCAAGAAGGAGGAGCCAATGGATTGTGAATGCGCACCAAAGTGCATCTTCTTCAACGACCGGATGTTCAACATGCCGTCAACGGCCGAGATCTTCAAGCAGAAATATTGCCGGGGTGAATTCGCGTCGTGTGGGCGCTTCATGGTGTACGAGGTGTTCGGCCCGGACAAGGTGCCGGCGGATCTCTTCCCGAACCAGCAGGAGCGCGCCCGGGCGTTGCTGGCCGGGCGTTAGCGGCCTGCAGCGTTCGTTCGACGAGCCGAGCGTCGTAGAGACGGCGAGATCTCGGCCTGGTCTAACGCTCCCAGGCGGCCGGCCACTCCCGGCCAACCGAAGCACAGAGGCCCCCTTGTCTCCCACGTGGTCCTGCACGCGCGTTTGGCGCTCCTCGCGGGGCCGTGGGTACCGCCGGGCGGCCGCCTCCCGCGGACCGGATCAGCCCTACCCGGAAGCGGTGCGTCTCATCTCCTCGATCGCGGCGACCGCCTCTTCCTGGGAAAAGTAGATGGTCGCCGTCACTTTCGCCTTGAGCGCGGTCGTTCGCACCGACATGCGGGCCCAGCTGTTCGTCGCCCAGCGCGCGAACCCGAGGAGGTTCCGCCCGATCACCTGCAGCGAGGCTTCGGCGTAGTAGTCGGCGACCTGCC
>JAJXUY010000369.1 GCA_021782525.1 Acidobacteriota bacterium
GGCGGAGAAGGGAAGAAGGTAGAGGGTAGAGGGTAGAGGGTAGAGGGTAGAGGGTAGAGGGTAAAGGGAAGACGAGCACCGGCTTCGCGATCCGGCAGATTCTTCCACTTTCGCGTCGCGCGTCTTCCTTCTTCCCTCTTCCCCTTCCCCTTTTCCCTCTCTGCAACGGGTCAGCCGAGCAGCTCGTGGGCAGCGCGCAAGGCGTCGCGGATCGGGATCGACCATCGTCAGGGCGCGGCGCTCTGGGCGGTCTCGCGAGGCATCGACTGCTCCATCACCGAGTCGGGCACGCGCTCGACCCAGTGAGGGTGGCCCGACGAGCCCGCCGGAAACAACCAGAAGCCGTTCTCCGTCACGCCGAGCTGCCCGTAGGTCGTCCCGTCCGCCACCCGAAGTGCGAGCCTCCACGCCGGGCCGTCTCCGACGCCGGAGAAGACATCGACCACCTGAAACTCGGCGACGGGCCCCGCTCCGGTCAGCACGTAGGCGAACCCACGGCGAGCGGCCACCGCACGGACGACCATCGGCGCCTTGATCGGCCTGTAACCGCGGACCGCCTCCTTGGTGATGTAGCCTTCGAGAGCGGCCGGCGCCTCCCCTTCCGTTTGCACGCCGGCTTTGACCCGGTCGCTGCTCCATTCGCTCTCCACATGGCCACCTGAGGAGAGCCGGCGCAGGCGATAGACGCGATGCCGGTCGGCAACCCACACCGCCGACGTTTCCTTGTCCACCGCCAGAGCGATGTCCTGCGTCATCGCGAGGCTGAAGGCGTCGGTTCCCTCCGCCTTGTCGGGGGCCAATGCGTCTCCGAGGGCCTCGCCTTTCGCGCCGACGCGGCTCAGGAGACACTCTTTCCGGATGAACGGATCCTTTCCGGGCTCGCGTGCGCCGAACTGCATGGGGACCCGCGCGAGCAGGACCTCGTCTCCGAGCAGCGCCAGCCCGGTGACGAACGTCGGGACCTCGAACCTCTCCGGCACTTCCTCGCGGGAAAATGTGAACACCCTTCCCCGCGACGCGAAGGCGAAGGCGTCCCCTCTCGTGTCCGTGGCGAAGCCGGAGAAGATTGCCACCGCATCGACGGGCTCCCAACGTTCCACCTTCCACTCGTCCCGCTGGTCGCCGTTGGGCGCGAAGACGCGGACGAGGCCGGTACCAGGGGAGAAGACATACACGTTGTCGTGGCCGTCTTGCGCCACGGCAAGACCGCTGTGCCAATCGATGCGCTCGAGGTCGCGCTTGCCGACCTTGGCCGGCACGTCGAGCTCACCCCATCCGCGAACGCTCGCCGCCCACGCCGGTCGCACCGGCTCGGGTTGGCCCATCGCGGGGGCGGCCCCGAGCGCCCCCAGACACAAGATGACAGGAAAGCCGAAGCCGCTTCGCACGTCTCACCTCCCTGAAGGCCCCCCGATGGCCCGGCCATCGGGGGGTGTTCATCGTGCACTACCTGATGAGGAGTCTGCTGCGACGGTCCTTGAGCCACTAGCACTGGTACATCACCCAGCCTTTGATCTCGCCCGTCTGGTCGTCGGTGATGATGCAGACGCAGTAGTTGCAGGTGCCCGCACACGAATCCGGCGGTCCGCACTGCACGTCGGCGGAAGCTGGCTTCGCGACACCCACCGTCAGCATCGAGGCCACCACAAGCATGAGCATGATGAGCTTTCGCATCTCGATTGCCTCCCTTTGAATATGAAGTTGTCGCGTCTGCGCGCAGAACAATGAGATCCTAGCCCCCCCCAAAATTCGTTGTCAAGTACCCATTGTCGCTATCAGCCGGCAATGAGGAGCCTTCGTCACAAGACCAGGCGCGTCATTGAATCGCAGGTGTCAGGCGTCCGCGTAGCGAGAGTGGGGCGCTTGCTCATTTCACTGGCGGCTCGCGCCGGCACGGTCAGATCAAGGGAGCTCATCCTCTAGCAACCTGGTGAGATCACGATCCCAGATGTGGATCACACCGAGCCAGCGCTCGGCCGGGCGCGGGGTCAGCCAAGCAGCTCGTGGGCGGCGCGCAGGGCGTCGCGGATCGGGATCGACTGCGGGCACTTGGGCTCGCACTCGCCGCACTCGGCGCAGGCGTCGGCGCCGCTTCCGCGCGCGACCCAGATCGCCCGGTACGAGGCCGACGTCGCCGCGCGCGAGTCGAACATCGCCACCGTGTTGACCAGCGAGAACACGTCCGGGATCAGGACCCCGCTCGGGCACGGCAGGCAGTAGCCGCAGGTCGTGCACGGCACCTCGATGTGGCCGAGGTAGTGGCTGCGGACCGCGGCGGCGAGCGCCAGGTCGGCGTCGGCGAGCCCGCCCGGCACCGCGGCGTCAGCCACCGCCACGTTCTCGCGCAGCTGCGCCTCGGCGTTCATCCCCGACAGCGCGGTCACGACCTCGCCGTGGTGCCAGACCCAGCGCCACGCCCACTCCGCCGGCGACCACGCCCGCCCACTCCGCGCCCAGATCTCGGTGACCGCCGCCGGCTGCTGCTTGGCGAGCAGGCCGCCGCGCAGCGGCTCCATCGCGACCACGCCGACCCCGCGCGCGGCGGCGAGCCGCATCCCGGCGAGCCCGGCCTGGTACTCGGTGTCGAGCAGGTTGAGCTGGATCTGGCAGAACTCCCAGTCGTATGCGGCGATCACCTCGGCGAAGTTGTCCGCCGAGCCGTGGAACGAGAAGCCGGCGTGGCCGATCCGCCCGTCGCGGCGCATGCGGTCGAGCGCGGCCAGGCCGCGGTGGCGCTTGACGGTCTCCCAGCGCTCCTCGTTGAGCGCGTGCAGGAGGTAGAAGTCGATGTGGTCGGTGTCGAGGCGGCGGAGCTGCTCGTCGAGGTAGCGCTCCCAGCCGCCCTCGTCGGCGACGAGCCACGTCGGGCACTTGGTCGCGAGCTGCACCCGCTCGCGGTACCCGCCCGCAAGCGCGCGCCCGACGAACGGCTCGCTCGCCCCGTCGTGGTACGGGTACGCCGTGTCCACGTAGTTGACGCCCGCGTCGACCGCGCCGCGCAGCAGCAGCGTCGCGCGCTCCTCGTCGATGCGGGCGGCGTCGCCGCCGAGCACCGGCAGCCGCATGCAGCCGAAGCCGAGCACCGAGACCGGGAGATCCGGGATCTTGGGGAAGCGCCTGACCTGCACCGTCG
>JAJXUY010000370.1 GCA_021782525.1 Acidobacteriota bacterium
GTCGAACACGACGAACAGGACCGCGATCAGGTAGTAGCGCACCGAGAACCGGTAGTCGTGCGCTTCGCTCGTGATCGGGTTGCCGCACTCGTACGGCTCGACCTTGATCGGATCGTACCGCCCGGCGCGGACCAGCCAGGCGAAGACGAAGGTGACCAAGGGGAACGCGACGGCGATGACGACGAAGAGCAGGACGGGTATGTAGGCGTTCACTCCCCCTCCCCAGCGCGTCATGATAGCGTCATGTCGCACAAAGTCAATCAACTCAAAGGAATTTGAGCATCATTCTCGGCAACGCGGGGACCGGCGCTCACGCGCCGACGAGGCGGAGAAGGCGCTCGCGGAGGAACGCCGCGAGCCCGCGCCGCCCCGGCTCGCCCCCGGCCGCGGCCTCGCGCGCCGCCAGGTCCTGCTGGCGGGCGGCCATGCGATCGGCCAGCTCCGCGGCGAGCTCGCGGTGCTCGGCGAGCAGCGCGACGAGCGCCCGGCTGTCGACCTCGGTGACGGCGAGGGTAGTGCGGGCGCGCACGGTCGCGGCGCGCGGCGCGCCGGAGAGGAACGCCATCTCCCCGAACACCTCGCCGGCGCCGATGCAGGCGATCTCGGTGCCGCCGCGCTCCACCGCCGCCTGCCCGCTGGCGATCACGTAGAGAGCGCGGGATTCCTCCCCCTCGCGCACCACGGCCTCGCCCGGCGCGTACTCCTGCCAGCGCGTGCGCCCGGCCAGCGCCGCGACGGCGCGATCCGGGAGGCCGGCGAACAGCGGGCAGCGGGCGAGCGCGTTCCGGCTCAGCCCCAGCGGGTCCGCCTCCGCCCGGACGGCGGCGACCATGCGCACGCTGCGCTGCGGGAACGGGATCTCCATCCCGGCGCGCTTGAGCGCGGCGAACGCGCCGGTGTAGAACGCGTCCGCCACGTCGGCAGCCCGCCACGGCTCGCGCACCCACAGGCGGCACTCGTAGGTGACCGCGCTGTCGCCGAACTCGCGCGTCAGGATCCGCGGCGCGGGCCGGACCAGAACCTGCGGCAGGTCCGCGGCGACGCGGGCGAGCACCTCCTTGACCGCGTGCGGCGGCGCCTCGTACGCCACACCCACGTGCAGCGGCACCGCCACCTCCTGGTCGCCGTCCCCGAGCAGCCGCACGCGCGAGCGCGCGACCTGCGAGTTCGGGATCAGCACCCGCTCCCCGAGCGTGGTGCGCAGCACGAGCGAGCGCCAGCCCAGCTCCAGCACCTCGCCGACGACGCCGTCGATCTCGATCCACGAACCGGCCTGGAAGCGCTGCTCCCAGGTGAGCGCGAGCCCCGACAGGAGCGTCCCCAGCGTCTCCTGCAGGGCGAAGCCGAGGACGACCGTGAGCACCGCGGCCGATCCCAGCAGCGTCCCGACCTCGATCCCCAGCGCCGCCCGCAGGATCGCCGCCGCCAGCAGCAGGTAGAGGACGAGGGCGATGACGTCGCGCGCCAGGCGGGGGACCGGCACGGCGAAGCGGCGGATCAACAGCCACTCGAAGACGAGCAGCAACACCAGCCGCAGCACGAGGTACCCGAGCGCGAGCAGGACGATGACCGCCGACCAGTCCTCCCACTTCCCGCCCAGCCCCGCCGAGCCGATGGCCCATCGCGCGCCCGCCGCCGCCGCCAGGAACGCCAGGCCGCCGGTGAGCCGGCGCACCAGAGGCGAGCGTACGAGCCGACCGAGCAGGAGGGTGGCGAACGCCGCGCCGCCCGCGGCCAGGGTCCAGGTGTCGCTCATGTTGCGGCGATTGTACGGCCAACGCCCCACGAGGCCGCCGCCCCGGCGCCTCGCCCTCGCTCTCGGCCGCCCCGGCCCACCTTGACAGGGGCACGAGTCGAGCCTAGATTACACGCAGTGTAAACGTTTACATCACGTTCGTGGAGGAGCGATCGTGACGACCGGACGACCCAGGACGCCTACCCCGCCCGTTCGCGGCCAACGCGCCACGAACGTCACCATCAAGCAGGTGGCCCTGGAAGCCGGGGTCTCCGTTGCGACCGTCTCCAGGGTCCTCAACGACAAGGGCCCCGCCAGCGACGCGACGCGCAACCGGATCCGGTCGGTCGCCGAGCGGCTGCGCTACGTCCCCCACGGCGCCGCCCGCAGCCTGATCACGAAACGGACCAACGCCTTCGGCGTGTTGCTCCCGGACATCTACGGCGAGTTCTTCTCGGAGCTCATCCGCGGCATCGACCTGGCGTCGCGCCAGGCCGGCTACCACCTCCTCGTGTCGAGCTCGCACGGCGATCGCGGCGAGATGGAAGCCGTGCTGCGGGCGACGAGGGGACGCGTGGACGGGCTGATCGTCATGTCCCCCGACCTCGACACCGAGATGCTGCACGCGAACCTTCCCGACACGTTGCCGGTCGTGCTGCTCAACTGCCGCAGCGATGGCTTCGGTTTCGACTCGATCACGATCGACAACTTCGGCGGCGCCCTGGCGATCGTCCGGCACCTGGCCGGCTTCGGGCACCGGCGCATCGCGCTCGTCAAGGGCCCGGCTGGCAACTACGACGCCAGCGAACGGCTGCGCGGCTACCGCAAGGCGATGCTCGCGCTGCCGTGCGGCTGGTCGGAGGAGTTGGAGCTCGACGGCGACTTCAGCGAGGAGTCCGGCGCCGTGGCGGGACGGCGCGCGCTCGCGCTCCGGCCGGTCCCCTCGGCGATCTTCGCGGCCAACGACTCGATGGCGATCGGCGTCCTGTCGGTGCTGTGGGACGCGGGCCTGCGGGTACCCGAGGACATCTCCCTCGCCGGGTTCGACGACATCCCGATCAGTCGTTTCACCGCGCCGACGCTGTCATCGGTGCGGGTCCCGATCGCCGACCTCGGCGGACGCGCGGTCGCGAGGTTGCTGCACGCGATTGCCTCGAAGAACCAGCACCGCCGCCGCCATGAGACGCTCCCGACGACGCTCGTGGAGCGGCGCTCCTGCGCCGCGCCCGGCGCCGCCGCCGGCGGTTCCCGGACTGCGGGCCGGGTCGCGCCACGGCGGGCCGGCTCGAAGGGGGCGGCGTGAACCCCGCAACCCGCGACCGGCTTCGCCCGGCTCGCCGTTCTGGTCCCGGTCGCGCCGCGCGACGCCGCGCGGCGCCCAGGCCGATTCCATCTT
>JAJXUY010000371.1 GCA_021782525.1 Acidobacteriota bacterium
CAACGGCGGCAGGTGCACGGCCAGCGCGTAAACCAGCGCGCTCGAGAACAGGACGGCGAGCGGGTGCACCCGCCAGCGCAGCAGTACGAGGATGCCGGCCACGGCCAGGCCCCACGTCGCGGCGTCCGGGAGGCCGGCGCGGCCGAGCGACAGCGCCGCGCTCGCGAGCAACCCGACCACGGCGGGGCGCACGCCGGCGAGGAACGCGGTGACGATCTGGTTCTTGCCGAAACGGCCGAGCGCATGGCCCGCGCCGATCGCGAGCAGCCCGGGTGGGAGGAACACCATGCCGGTGGCCAGCGTGGCGCCGACCAGTCCGGCGACGCGGTATCCGATGAACGTGGCGCTGATCACGACCGGGCCCGGCGTGATCTGGCCGAGCGCGATCGCGTCGGAGAACTCCCGCGGCGCCAGCCAGGCGTGGTGCAGCACGACCTCCTGCTCGATGAACGGGATCATCACGAAGCCGCCGCCGAACGTCGCCGCGCCGATGCGCAGGAAGACGCCGGCCAGCGCCGCCACGGTCCCGAGGGTCGCTCCGCGCACCAGACCGACCACGAGCCACGCGGGCAGCGCGACCGGGACCCACCGGCTCCAACCGGACGTCCGGGCGAAGATGCCGACCAAGCCCGCCAACAGCACGGCCTCGAGCACCCCCACCCAGTTCATCGCCACCAGCACGAACGCGCCGGCAGCAATGAGCACATCAAGCCGCTTGCGGATCGCGCCGGCCCGCCCCAGGTCCACCGCGGTGCCCACGACCAGCGCCACGACCGCCGCCGCCATCCCCACCAGCGCGGCGTCCATCATCGGCAGGTAGCGGAACGCCGGGTAGGTGGCGGCGAACCCGAGCATCATCAGGAACGACGGCCACACGAACGCCCAGCCCGCCACGAAGCCGGACCACCAGCCACCGAGGCGGGTGCCGAGGATCGTGAGGGCGTTGACCGAGACCGCTCCCGGGAGCGCTTGCGCCATGGCGGCGATCTCGGCGAACTCGGTGTCGTTGAGGACACCCCGGCGCTCGACGAACTCCCGGCGGATGAGCGAGAGGACGGCGAGCCCGCCGCCGAACCCGACGGTCCCCAGCTTGACGCCGACCAGGAGAAACTCGAGCCAGGTCACGCCGTCAGTGTAGCCCGACGGTCATCGGCGCAGCTCCGTTCCGACCGGGGCGTCGGCGCGACTCCCCTCCAACGTCCCGGCGGCCCAGGCGAGGTTGACGAGCGCGACACGGTAATCGCGCTCGGCGCCGGCGAGGTTGCCGCGGGCGCGGCTCAGGTTGAGCTGTGCGTCGTCGACCTCGAGCGTGGTCTTGACGCCGAACTCGAACCCGGTTTCGGCCATCCCGAGCAGCCGTTCCGCTTGCGCCACCGTGCCCGAGAGCGCGCGCACGATCTCGGCCGCCCGCGCTGCCGCGTCCACCGCCGCACGCACCTCGAGCGCGATCTCGTCGCGCAGTTGCGCCTCGGCGAGGTCGGCGGTGCGCAGGTCGCTTTTGGCCTGCGCCACCAGCGCGCGGGTCTTGAGCCCATCGAAGAACGGGAACGAGAACACCACCCCCGCGCTCCACGTCCGGCCGCCCGAGCTCTGGTCGAGAATGCCCAGCGTCCTGACGCCGTACGACGCCTGCAGGTCGAGGCGGGGGCGGTCGCCGGCACCGTTGATCTTCACCAACTCGCGGCGCACCTGCCGCATGTGCTCGCTCTCGGCGAGCTCCGGCCGGTGCGCGAGCGCGGAGGCGAGCACGTCTTCGTACCTCGGCGGCTCGGCAACCGCGGTCGCCAGAGCGCCCTCCGCGTCCACCTCGTTCTCTTCGGCGAGCAGGAACGCGAGGCGCTGGCGCGCCGTTCTCACCTGGTTGGCCGAGTTGATCGCGTCGGGCCTGGCGTTCGCGAGCGCCACCTCGGCGGCGAGGACGTCGTAGTCGGTCGCGGTGCCGAGCGCGTACCGTTTCCGGGCCTCCTCGAGGTGACGCTCGCGCTGCTCCACCGTCTGCGCCGCGATCGCGGCCAGTTCCCTGGCGAGCAGCACGTCGCAGAACGCGGCCGTGACGTCGCGCCGGACCGCCTGCTGGAAGCGCCGCAACTGGTCGCCGCCGGTGGCGAGCGCCCACTTCGCGCCGCGGATCGCCGCCCCGACCTGCCCCCAGGTGAAGAGCGCCTGATTGAGGGAGACCGACGCCGACCGCACGTCCTGCTGGAAGGCGATCAGCGCCTGGAACTCGGCCGGGAAGCCCTTGTAGAAATCCTGCGAGCTCGCGTCGTAGTTGCGCAGCGACGAGGCGTTCAGGGCCAGGTGCGGAAACGCGGCGGCCCGCTCCTGCACGTAGCGCGCCTCGAGGTAGCGGCGGTACTCCTCCGCCTTCTTCACGTCGTAGTTCTTCTCCGCGGCGATCGCGAGCGCCTGGTCGAGGGTCAGGAGGCGTGGTCCGTGGTCGGTGGTCCGTGGTCCGAGAGACGGCACGTCACCTGGAGCTGCCTGCGGGCTCTGAGAGGTCTGCGCAAGCGCAGGGGACGCGGCCAGGGCGCCGAGGATCGCGCCGGCGAGGACCGCCGCGACGGCAGAGTGGCCGCCGCGCGTCGCGCCCGCCATGCGGCGATGCAGCCAGGCGGCGACGTCGTCGAGCAGCGAGTAGACGACCGGCACGACGACCAGCGTGAGCAGCGTCGAGGTGATGAGGCCGCCGACCACCGCGCGCGCCATCGGGGCGCGGAACTCGGCGCCCTTGCCGAGGGCGAAGAACAGCGGCAGCATGCCGAAGATCATCGCCGACGTGGTCATCATGATCGGGCGCAGCCGCGTGCGCCCGGCCGTGATCAGCGCCTCGCGCCGTCCCATGCCGCGGCCGCGCAGCACCTTGGTGAAGTCCACGAGCAGGATCGCGTTCTTGGTCACCAGGCCCATCAACATGATGAGGCCGATGAGCGACATGATGCTGATCGTGTCGCCGGTGATCAGCAGCATCCCGGCCATGCCGACCACTGCGAGCGGCAGCGACAGCATGATTGCGAGCGGGTCGATGAACGACTCGAACTGGGCCGCCAGGATCAGGTACACGAAGATGATGGCGAGGAACAACGCCTCGCCCATGTAGCCGAACGACTCCACCATCATCTCGGTGTCGCCC
>JAJXUY010000013.1 GCA_021782525.1 Acidobacteriota bacterium
GCGCCGGCCGAGGAGCGCGAGCAGACCGCCGCCGAGGACCGCGACCCGCGCTCGAAGTGGATCTCCCCCTGGGAGCCCCGCCGCCCGTCGGGGGGGGTGTTCCCCCAGCCCGCCGGCAAGCGGCGGTAGAGGCCTCTGGCGCGACACCTATCACGCCTGAGGTTAGCTGCGCGACTCTCCCGGCACAATGTCCCGACGGAGTGGGACCCCGCGATAATGGGGCGGAGGCGCGTTGCGAAGAACCGCCGCTACGCGCCACGCGACCGTATGGCACGGCCCCATCCGCAGGCGTAGAATAGCAACGTGATCCTGAGAGGAAGCGTGTGATACGCCCCAAAGAGCGCAAGACCGCGGTGCAGTCTCTCAGACGACGACCAAGAAGGTGAGATGGCGATCAGGTACCGATTCTGGCCCCCTCCGGCGGGCGAGGTCCGGCTGGATAGATGAGGCCGCACGCTATTCGATTACCTGCTTCGACTCCTGTTCCCGCATGGCAACAAGCAGCGGCCGCCACGACTTGATGGCGCTCTTCGTCGGTACCAGCGCAATCTCATACCGCCGATCTGCCGGCACGCACTTCCGGCAGCACCGCTGGATGCCAGGCTGCTGCAGTCGGATGCAAGTGAACTGCTCCTGGCCGCGGCCGTCGATGGCGCTCACGCACAACTCGCAGAGGATGTCCTGCCCGAGTTCCTGGGCCTGCACCATCAGCCGTCGGCCGCTGAGCTTGTAGCTGAGGTGGCCGGCACCCGACGCGACATCGCCCTCACCCTCCTCGAGGACGGTGCCGCACAGGCACCACTGATAGTCGATCGGGAACGGCATCAGCCTGGGCACCGCTTCGAAGTAACCGCACCAGCGCACCGGCGCCTCCCGGCAGTACGAGCAGTCGGCCGTGATGAGCTCGTTGATCTCGCCGCGATCGAGAACGGACCACCTCGCTGTGATGTCCAGCCGTGGCGTCGGCGTGTCCCAGGTCACCCAGGCCACGCGCAGCGCGCCGGCGGTCAGCGCGTCGCGGTATGCCTCCACCTTTGCGAGCCTCCCCGCCGAGGTACGCATGCCGAAGACGACCGCGTCGTGGCCTAGGAACGGCCATCCGGGCGGGAGCGAAAGCGGTATCGAAGCTTCCGGCACCAGCATGCCAGCGAGCGGCATGCGCGAGACCTGCACCGGTGTGAGGCTGCCGAACGAGCGCCCGGTGATCGACAGTCGCGCCGGCCCAGCGGCGCGCAGGCCGCCGCCCAGCGCCCAGCTCAGGTCGGTGGCCGCGTTGGCGGCGGCACTGATGTTGCCGGCGTCGAGGTCTATCGAGAAGCCGAGCAAGGCCACATGCGAGCCCTGCGACTTGACCGGCACCGCCACCGAGCGCGTGATCGCACAGCGCAGTTCGAGGTCGTCGAGCACGATCGCATCGAGCGACATCCCGCCGCCGATCGGCCCCAGCGGGATCGCAGGGATGCCACCCAGCGCGCCGCCGATGCCGCCGGCAATGAGGTTGTCGACGATGCCCTCGGACACCGCCTGGACGATCGCCAGCACGATCGCCGCGACGATCACCCCGATGATGCCGCCAAACAGTCCGCCCAGGCCCAGCGACAGCAGCCACACCCACCACTCGATGTCGACGTCGGTGTCCACCACGGGCTCCGAAGCGGTGACCGTGACGGTACCGTCGGCAAGCGCGAGGTCGATGAAGAAGTGGAAGTTCGACACCGCCGACCAGCCGGTGCCGGAGGCCGTGGCGCGCCCGTCGACGCGGATCCGGTTGCCCTCCACGCGAGCTTCGAGTTGCGTCAGCGTGCCTTCGCCGCCGGGCGCGGGCACGTTGTGGTTCAGGCGTAGCGGCGTGTCGAAGTCGGTCGCCGGCCGGCCGAGCGCGGCCGCCACGCGTGGCCGCATCACCCGGGCGAGCAGCCAGAAGTTGCTCATCATCACCAGCGACTGGCTGCCGGCGGGGATGAAGTTCGTGGTCGCCAGGTTGATGTTGCCGCCGCTGTCGCTGGCCATGCGCACGCCGAAGACGATGCAGTCGCGGTCTGCGGTACTCGTGTCGTTGATGGTCGTGACGTCGATGTCGAAGACTGTTGTTGGGTCGGTGTCGTCGACCACCGGGATCGGCGGCGTCAGGTCCAGGCGCCCGATCGCAGTCTGCAACTGCGTCACCACGGTGGCGGCGACCATGTTCTGCACCTGCGCGACGCTCAGGCCAGCCGCCGTCAGTGCTGGCTGCAGCAGCGCAACCGATGCAGGATCGAACGTCACGCTTACGGCGGGTGCGCCGCTCGTGAAGTCGAGCGTGACGATCTGGTTGCTGCCCTGGACGATGACCTGGATGGCGTCGACGATGACGATCGTGCCACCCAGCGGCGCGATCGTGAGCGGCAGCGGTGCTGTGACGTCGAACTGCGAGTTCATGAACGGGAGCGTCAACCCCATTTGCGGGCGCGGCCGGTCGAGGTCCGCCACCGGCGTGCCGAAGAGCAAGGTGGCCGTGCCCGTCACGCCGCCTGCGGTGACCGGCAGGGTCATCGACGGCGGGATCAGACCGCCGGCGAGGAAGAGGGTCTCGAGCTGGTCGTTGACCTCGGTCTCCGAGACCTGTACCAGCATGTCGTAGCCGGAGGTGCGGTCGAGTGCCATGGCTCACCCCTTTCTCTTCGGACCGCAACCGAAGTCGTCGGTGCTAGTGCTCGGCTTGGCGTCTGGCCTAGTGACGTTGGTGTGGCCGACGCGACCCTTCGGAAAGGTCTTGGCGCTGAGCGAGGCGATCCTGACACCGGGCGGGACGACACGGGTGGCCGCGGCGGCCGCGCTTGCCCTGGCGAGCGCCTTCTCGTCGCTGCGGCTCAGTTCGACCCCGGCATCGCGCATCGCAGCCACGGGGTCGGACAGGAAGCGCAGCGTGTTGGCCTCATCTCTTGCCAGCCAGGCGACCATGGCCTTGTCAGCCTTCGCCAGCGTCGCGACGAGCTCCGGGGCCAGTGCCGCCAGCCCCCGCGCCCACCCCGTCGAGTGGCCGCGCGGTCGGCAGCCCAGGGTCAGGACGCCGATGTCGCCCAGGCTGCGGCCGGGCACCACGCGCACGTTGAAGTGCGCCTCGCAGTCCTGGGGCACCCTCGCCTTGAGGAGTTTGGTCGCACCGTCGTTGCTCGCCGTCTCTGTGTTTGCGGCACCGGCGGCGTCGGCGCCGCGGCCGCACTTGCCGCCCTGGGCTTGCTCTTTCATAGGAGTCTCCTTAGTTCCGTTTCTTACCCTCAATCTCGGGTGCGCGCTGCGGGCCGTCATCACCCGTTTAGGCGATGACGCCCCGCCTGCGCGACGCTATTTGAATGTCAAGCGATGGCAGCACTGTGTGTAAGTCGACCAGCCGTCCTCTCCGGCACGACCTCCGAGCCGGTGGGCGCTGGCCTGATCGCGACGCGTTGAGAGGGCGGTGAGCAAGGAGGGGCCACTCATGCCATCCGTCGGGACAAGAACGTTCTGGAGACCGCTCGACGCTGCGGCAGGCTCGCAGCCGGAGCCGATCGTCAAGAACAGCGGCTACCTCAACGTGCTCCTGCGGGGCGCGTACTACTGGGCGCCCGGGAGCTTGTGGCAGAGGATCTTCGGTGGGTCAGACCGTATCTCGCTCGTCTCGACGATTAGCTACCACGCGGCAATCAAGACCGTCGAGGCGGTATCGGTTCAAGACGTCCGCTCGGTCCCTGCCAAGAAGGGAAGCTACCTGGCCCTCGGACGCACCGTGGCTGTTCGGGTTCCGGCGGGCGCCGATGCGATCGAGCTCGGTGTGCAGCTCACCGCGATCGAGTCGGACAACCTCGACACGGCGCTCGGCCTCCTCAACACGAACGAGGCCAGGAAGGCGCTCGAGCTAGCGCCGCCGGTGGTGGGCGCGGTCGTGACGATCACAGGTCTGGTCAAGAAGGCGTTCTCCAGCATCGGCGCACAGCCGCGCCTCGAGGCGACGTACCCGGGGATCATCGGCACCGGCACGACGAGGACGCCCCTCCAGGAGAACCGGCTCGTGGCCGGCTACCTCATCGTCATCGCCGTCGAGGATGCCGCCGACACCTTTCTCGACACCGTGGACCCTGGCGGCCTGAACGTCGTCGGCGATGGGCTTCGCTACAAGGGCTCACCCCTTCGCTACACGTACGTGATCTACGACATCTCCTTCGATGAGAGGCGGGGCCTGGACCCCGATGCGCCGTGGGCGGACAAGTTCCGCCTCTCGCTGCGTGCAATTGACCCCGTGGTCGGGGCTTCGCCGAGCGACTGGCCACAGTTCCTCGCGGGTGCCAAACAGAAGTGGGTGGAGGGCAGCGCCCTGTTGGATGCCGACCCGAACTACATCGATCAGGAGCGTCAGGAGATCCGGGACAAGGCTCTCAGCGATCTCTGGGCGTACTACCAGAAGCGGACGGGAAGCGGCCCGGCCGGCGCCGGGGCAAAGGCAAAGGTGATCAGGCTCGACGACGCCATCGCGGCGCTGACCGACGGTGTTGAGCACCTTGCCGAGCTGCCGCTCGCGGAGCGCACGGTGAGGTTGCAACGGTCTGCCCGCGCGTACAGCGCACGGCTGAAGCGGGCGAACCTGCGGTGGAACCTGGAAAAATGAGGGCGCAAGGAGAGCCGACCCGCCTGGTGTCTGGGTTCCCATCGGCACCACACCAGCGCCAGGCATCAGCACCTCACGACGCTCTCCTCGGCAGCGTCCAGCACGTCGTCCGGTGTGGGTCCCCGATCGCTCGTACCGATCGGGCATCGAGGTGTCACACCCCTCTGATCGTGCCGCAGGAAGGCGACATCGTATGGACACTCAACGCACCTGCGACGCGCACCGAGACGAGATGGCGCGTCGATCCAATGGCCGCCGCGACGGCGAAGGCCGGGAAGCGGACCATGCCTGGCGTGGCCGTGCTCGTCAGTGTGATGTGAGTCGGAGGCGCGTGGGTGGATCCGATCGGCCCCCAACGCCATCCCGTATGTGGAGCATAGGACGGTACCCATTCGGGGACGGGAAACCCAGGGAGGGGCGCGATGCGATTGGGAACGGTTCTGATCGGCTCTCTAGCGGTGATGGCGCCCTTGACGGCGCCGCCGGCGACAGGCGAAACGAGCCGCGCCTGCCAAGAAGCGACGTTGGTCTTCGACCACGCCAAGATGGCATGGACGACCACGCCGTGCGACACCACGCTCGGTGAGGGTCAGCCTGCGGTACCGACGGTCTTTGTGAAGCAGGGCCAGCGCGTCACGGTCTGCATCGTCGGCACCAACCCGCTGCTCTACTCGGTGGCCTCGGTCCAGGTCAAAGAGGAGGATGCGCACTTCCTCAAGTCACTCTGCGAACTGGTCGGTTCGTTCGGCAAGGTGATTCAGGATGTCGTCACGACCGCAGGAACTGTGGACAAAGCAACACCAGATTTCTTTTCAACGGGAGCAAACGAGATAGAGCACCTTGAACCCGCGGTCGACGGTGTTGGACGCCTGCTCGCCGGACTCGCCGCGGCCCGGCGTGAGGCCGTAGCGGCGCTGCAGCAGCTCGAGTTTCGGCCGGGCCAGCCCCCGTCGCCGCGACCGACGCTGGTTCGTGTGGCGCAGCTGGATGTGGTGGCCGCGACGTTCTCGAAGGTTCGCAACAGCGCCGATGCCCTGAGAAACAGCCAACTCCTCTGCGTGACTCCAGCTCTCCGCGCCCTCAGCGCCGCCGGAGGGTTTCCGGAGACCGACAATGCAGCCGCGATCGGCAAGCAACGGCAGGCCTTGGCAAGCGTCGAGATCGCCGCCGACTCCGGGTGCCCTGCCGACAGGCTCATACCCGACCTTCTCCAGGCGCGTGAGCATTGGGTGTCTCTCCTCCAGGCGTTGGGAAAGGAGCTCACCGAGCGTGACAGGAGCAAGGAGGCTCTTACGCAGGCCAGGAGGCGGCCGTCGGGGAACGCCGTCAGCAACGCCGAGGACAACCTTGCGGCCGCCAACGAGCGCGTGGAGGCTCGGAGAAGCGACGTGTCGAAGTATGCGAAAGGATTCGCCAAGCTGTTGAAGCGAAGCGAGTCCGTTCCAGCGATCCTCAAGGAGGCTGACGACCTCCTGGCCCGGGAGGGCGAGACCCGCAAGGTTGCCGCCGACCTTGTCGCATTCGGCGTGCGGTACGAGGCGGCCGAGGTGAACTCGTGGGGTATTCAGGTCCCGGTTCAAGGGGTGGCGGCGTGGGACAAGTCGAAGACCTATGAGGTCAGCCTCAAGGCAAGCTCACCGTACGCCACAGAGGTGGGACGAAACCCGGAACTCACGGACGTCACCTTGAAGTACTGCATCAACTGGGTCGGCGAGAACCTGATCGGGGTCGGGGTGGGGCTGACCTACACGCCGCTGCAGGCCAGGACGTGGGCTGCGCTCCCGCTGGGCAGCGACCCAAACAAGAAGGCTCCGCAGGTCAAGAGCACCGATACCCGCGCAGGCCAGCTCGCGCTGTTTCTGAACTGGCGGGCTCTCGAGGCCTTGGCATCTTCGACCAGGGATTGGGCGGTGAAGCCGGGGATCGAAGTCGGCGCCGGGCTGGACGGTGAGAGTCGCGCGGCGTTCCTCGGGATCTCTTTCGAGGTCGCCAAGGCGTTGCGGCTGGGCTACGGCCACACCTGGCAGCGGGTGACGGTGCTCAACGGACAGCAGGAGGGTGTCACCGAGGTCAAGTCCGATGACGAGGTGCGCACACGCAAGGTCTACCGCGGCCGTTGGTACGCCTCCCTCACGTTCGCCCTCGATTCGCTGACACTCTTCAAGAAGGAGTAGCGCTCATCGGGGTAGGCAGCCAGTGGTTGGCCGGCGGGGTCTTCTGCCAGAGCGGGGCGATGAGGGTGCGGCCACCGCACGCACGGCACCGATAGGCGTCCGCTGCTCAAGAAGGTGAGAGCACGGCGCGAGGTATTGTGAGCGACCTGGCGACGGCGAAGGCGATGAATGCAGGGATCGTGTCTCGGGCGCAGGCACGTGGGCTGGCCAGCGAGCGGGGAGAGATGGCGCTTCACCAACGCCGACTCAACCTCGATGAGCGCCTGGCGGGCCTGGAGGCCGGTGACTCACCCAAGAAGGTGAGATGGTGATCAGATCTGATAGGACGCGCGCAATTTCTACTCCGACGAGCAGGTCGAGGCGTACGTCGCGGACCTCGTGGACGGGCGGCGGAAGTTCACCGAGGAGATCGCGGCGCAGGGGCTGCGCAAGGACATCCGCGAGATCGCCCACCGCGAGCTCGACGCGATCGACGCCAAGGGCCGGAAGAAGGCCGAGCCGTGGGCGCCGGCCGAGGAGCACGAGGTCACGGCCGCCGAGGACCGCGACCCGCGCTCGAAGTGGATCTCCCCCTGGGAGCCCCGCCGCCCAAGCGCCGGCCTCTTCCCCGCCCCGACCGGCAAGCGGCGATAGTCGCTGGCGCCCGCAGGCGCCGTCTACCAGCCAATGTTCACGCCGCCGCCGCCGAAGGCGCCGGTGCCCGGGAAGAAGAACGACGTCCCAATCACCATCAGGAAGAGGATCACGGCGATCTGGACCGGCCGCAGCAGGCTGGCGACCACCTCGCCCGCGGCGCCGGCGATCCGGCTCCCGGCGGCGCGCCCCCGGATCAGCCGCACGAGCAGCACGCCCGCGTAGGCGAAGTGGGCCAAGAGGGCGGCGAACAGCGCCACGGCGAAGGCGCTGACCGCCGAGAGGATCATCCTGACCTTCGGCTCGTTGGCCAGCCACACCCCCTGCACGAAGCGGGCGCGGCGGGGGACCTCGTGCGCCGTGACCACGAGGTCGTGGAACCAGCCGCGGCCGTGTCTCGGGACCGCGCGCGGCACCGTGCGCAGCCGCTCGAGGAGCGGCGGGACGAGCGCCTCCACGCCACCGGAGACGTCGCCTGCGCGTGCCGCTGGGAGGAACGTCGCCGCGACCAACCGTTCGACCTCGGCGTCGGGGAGGACGGGCTCCAGGCCGTAGCCGACCAGGACCTCGACGCGGCGGTCTGCGGGGAAGACGAACACGAGGAGCCCGTTGTCGGCGCCGGCGACGCCCGGCCGCCACACCTCGGCCGCGTGCATCGCCAGCTCCGGCGCGTCGGGCGGGAGGTGCGGCAGCGCCGCGAGCAGCACCCCGTGGCTCGTCTCGCGCTCGAAGTTGTCGAGCGTGAGGTCGACCTGGCCCAGCGGCCCGAGCAGCCCGTCGGGGTCGAAGACGTGATGGAAGTAGGAGTCCGGCCCCTTGCGGATGCGCTCCTCGAGGTCCTGCTGCGGCGTCGTCACCGGCGCCCGCACCGGCAGCCGGTACGCCGCCACGCCGGCGGCGAGGAGGACGAGGACGAACACCGGCACACCCACCCAGCGCTCGAACGGTGGCCCCTTGCGCCGACGCGTTCCGCCTCGCCCGCGCGCTGGCGAGGAGCGGCCGAGCGGGGTCGGTTCGTTGGTCTCGGCCGCCATGAGCCATCGTAGACGATGTCCGCGCCGCCGCGCCCAGCCGGCGCTCCTGCGCCCGCGCCCTCGAGCTTGCGATCGGCGCCGGGCAGCGCCGATCGGACGTCTTGCGGCTAAGATGTTTGGCTGTGACACCGGAACGGATCGGACGCTTCAGGGTCGTGCGCCTCATCGGCAGTGGCGGGATGGGCGAGGTCTACGAGGGGTACGACGACCAGCTGCAGCGGCCGGTCGCGATCAAGGGTCTCCTCCACGACCGGCTCGACGCCGAGCGGCGTGAGCGCCTACACCGCGAGGCGCTCTCGGCCGCCGCGCTCTCCCACCCCGCCATCACGCACGTCTACGAGATCGTCGGCGGCACCGACGCCGAGTGGGTCGTCATGGAGTACGTCCCCGGACGGTCTCTGGCGGAGGTCGTCACGCTCGGGCCGCTGCCGCCGGCGCAAGCCGCGGGCATCGGGGCGGAGATCGCCGAGGCGCTCGCCGAGGCGCACGGGCACGGGATCGTCCACCGCGACGTCAAGGCCGAGAACGTCCTCTTGATGCCGTCGGGGCACGTGAAGGTGCTGGACTTCGGCCTGGCGAAGTGGACGGGCGTGCGAGCGGGTGGCGACGAGAGGATCACGACCGAGGGGCTGGTCGTCGGCACGTCGCGGGCGATGTCTCCGGAGCAGGCGCTCGGCCACCAGGTCGACGGGCGCAGCGATATCTTTTCCCTCGGGTCGCTGCTCTACGAGCTGGCGAGCGGTAGGCCGGCGTTCCGCGGCGCCACCCCGATGGAGACGATGCACAAGGTGGCACAGGGCGAGTACGAGCCGCTCCCCACGGCCGGTGTGGGCGCCGGCGCGGCGCTCGCCGCCGTCGTCGGTCGCTGCCTGGAGCGCGACCCCGCGCGGCGCTACCAGGACGCGAGCGAGCTCGCCCGCGACCTCCGCCTCGTCGCGGCCAGCACCTCCGACGCGACCGTCGTGCTGCCGGCGACGGGACCGGAGCGGGCGGCGGCCTGGGCCCGCCGGCACTGGTCGGCACTGACCGCCGCGGCGGTTACGGTCGCGGTGGCGACCGCGGCGGCGTTGGGCTGGTTCGCGCCGAGCCGGCCGTTGACCGTCGCCGTCCTCCCGGTGACCTCCCCGGTGCCGGGCGACGCGGGAAAGCTCGCCTCCGCAGCGATCGAGGACGCCATCGTGACCCGCCTGGCGCAGCTCAAGGACGTGATCGTCGTCGCCGGCCGTGACGTGCGCGCGGTGCTGGGCCACGGGGTGCGCGGCGCCGAGCTGGCACGCGAACTCGGGGTGCGCGAGCTGGTAGCAACCTCACTGACCCCGGGGCGGCCGGGCGGACCGATCCGCGTCGACCTGCAGCGGCTGGACGGGGCGAGCGGCCGGGTGACGTGGAGCGAGCAACTCGACGTGGGGACCGAGGATCTCATGCTGCTCCAGGACCGCATCGCGACCGCGCTCGGCGACGCCTACCGCGGCGTCCCGACGAGCGGCCACCCCGGCGCGCGGGAGGCGACGCCCGCCGCCCTCAAGGCGTACCTGCTGGCGAAGAGCCGGATCGACTCCGGCCACTACTCGAAGGATTTCAAGGAGGAGATCGCGCTGTTCGAGCAGGCGGTGGGAGACGCGCCGCGGTTCCTCGCGCCGGTGATCGCGCTCGCCGCCAGGTACCGCTATCTGTACCAGCTCTACCACCGTCCAGCCGACGACGAACGCTGCCAGGCGCTGATGGCGCGCGCACGCGCCCTGGCGCCCGACCACCCGTGGGTACTGGGGCTCGACGTCTGGCTGCTGCTCGACCACCGCGACGACGACGCCGCGCTCGCGAAGGCGCGGGCGTGGACCGCCGCCCGTCCTGGCGACAACGCGGCGTGGCAGACGCTCGGGGTCGTCCTCGGGTCGATGGGGAAGGACCGGGAGTCCGAGGCCGCGTTCGAGCGCTCGTTCGTGCTGCTGCCGTCGTGGTACACGCTGTACAACCTCGCCCAGTCCCGGGAGCTGCGCGGCGACTTCGACGGGGCACGGCAGACGATCAAGCGCGCCCTTGTCATCTCCCCGGCCAACCTCTTCTGCCTCGGACTGCTCGCCGAGGTCGAGATGTACGCCGGCAACAACGAAACGGCCGAGCGGCTCTACCGCGACCTCCTGGCGCGGCGGGGCGAGCGCCTCGACCGCATCCACCTCGGCAACTGCCTCTATTACGAGAAGAAGCTCCCCGAGGCCGCGTCGCTCTACCGCGAGGCGGTGACGAGCGATCCCACCGACTACCTGGCGGTCGCCAACCTGGCGGACACCGAACTCGCCATGCGCGAAACCGCGCAGGCGCGCGCGAACTACGCCACGGCGCTGCGGCTATGCGAGGCCGACTACGGGCAGGGCGTGCGCCGGCGGGCACTGCTGGAGACGCGCGCCCGCTGCCTCGCGCAGCTCGGACACGGGCCCGAGGCGTTCCTCGCGATCCAGGAGGCGCTCGCGGACTACCCCGAGAACCCGGCTACGATGTTCATGGCGGCGCTCGTCGCGGCCGTGGCCGGTGACCACAACGCGGCGCTCGCCTGGACCGGCAAGGCTCTCGCCGCGCGCGCCCCTGTGGTCTGGTTCACGGGGCCGGAGTTCGCCGGCCTCGCCCGCGACCCGCGCTTCCTGGCGTTGCTCTCCCGCCGGTGAACGGCGCCGGCGCCGCCGCGCGGACGGCTAGTTCGGGCCGGTGCCGGGCTGGTTGTCGCCGCCGGGATCGGCGTGCGCGACCACGTTCCCCTCACCGTCGAGCAGCTTGACGTCGTAGTAGAAGTGGCCGGCTTCCCGGGTGTTGCCGGTGGTCACCAGGTCGGGCAGGCGCGAGCCGGGAGTGGCAGAGATCTGCCCGACGCCACGGTGCACGCCGCGCGGGCGGAACGCGCCGGCGGCCGGCGGCGGCGCTGGAGTGTTCGCCGGGACCTCCGCGAGGAACTCCACGGCGACGCCGACGGCGCTCTCCGGGATGCCTTCGAACCTCCACCGGATGTCCTCCGGCCCGTCCTTCCACTTGAGGTGGACCCAGTCAGGAGTACACGTGAGCTGACCGTTGCGGACCGTGACCGTGACCCTCTCGTACTTCGGCTTGGGCATCGCTTCCTCCCCTTTCTTCCTGCCCGTCGTGGCGGCGGCCACCACGCGTTCGCTCCCCCCCGCCCGATTTCCGCCTTCGGCGGCCGGCCGGAGCGGGCGCGCGCGCCGGCGCCGCCTCGCGCGCGTTCGTGCCACCATCGACGCCCACGGTCTCTCGGGCTCCCGAGGGCGCCTCGCTCACCGCTCGACCTCCGCCTGGGGATAGGCGTCCGACGAGTCGCCGGGCAAGCGCACGGCTCCAGGGCCGCTCAGCAGCACTCTCACGAGCTCCGCCTGACTCCCGGTGCCGGTCTTGCGGAAGATCCCGGCGAGCTGGGTGTGCGCGGTGTTGCGCGAGATGCCGAGGATCGCGGCGGCCTCCGGCAAGCTCTGCCCGCCGAGGAGCAGCACCGCGAGACGGGTCTCGGCGCCGGTGAGGACGTAGAGGTCGCGCACCAGTTGCTCGGGACTGACGTGTGGCACGCCGGCGTCGGAGACGAAGACCACGGCGCCGCGCGATCGCAGCGCCGGCCACCGCCGCCCGCGGCCGATCGGAACGGCCATGACCTCGTATGGCCGCGACGACGACACGCGCGACAGCCGCAGGCCGAGCCCGGGCCCGCTGCCCCGCCGCGCGACCTCGGCCACCGCCGCATGGAGCATGCGGGTGTCCGCCGGCGTCGCTCCCCGCAACCCGTTCTCGCCGATCATGAAGCCGTCCTGCTGCGCTGAGATCCGGCGGGCGGCGCGGTTGGCGAGGATCGGCCTCGCCTCGCTGTCGACCACGACGGCAGCGAGCGCGACCCGGTCGAAGGCATCGGCCGCCTCGGCCGCCCTCCGCTCCGCTAGCTCCACGCGCCCGTGGACAGCCAGCGCACGGGCGAGGTGGGGCACCAGGTCCTGCAGTGCCTCCAGGCCCTCACCCTCGAGGCGTGCGCCGGGGATGGGGAACAGCCACAGCGCACCGACCGCACCGCCCTCCCGCGTCAGGCTCACTCCCGCCGCGCCCCCGCGGCGCCCCTGGAGACCGAGCGCCGCCAACGCCTCGTCGGCGCCGGCGCCCAGTCGCCCACCCCACGCCGCCGGAAACGCCACCATGCCGACCGCGCTCCCGTCGAGCGGTGCGACGAACGCGGCGGCCAGGGTGCTCGCGGCGAGCGGAGTCGGCGGTCTTTCGATCCCGACCGTGGCGAGCAACGCGACCTCGTCCGCATTGGAGCCGAAGGCGAGGAGTGCGGCGTCGGCCCCGGCCGCTGCAGCGATCCCGGCGACGGCGCGCGGCCACGCTTTCGGCGACGCCGCGGCGTCGAAGATCAACTCGACAGCTCTGAGGAACGTCCGCTTCATCGCTTCCTGCGGGGCACCCGCCCCGCGTCCCGGTCCGTCGACCGGCCGTAGCGGTCTGTGCCGCACTGATTCTATTGATGGTAACACCTCGACGGTCCCTCCCGGCGACGCCGCCACCGGCCAAGAGAACGATCGCACGCGAGCCCCTGCCGCGCATCATCCGTCCGGGTGAGACGTGGCGGCGTTGCCAGGACGCAGGCTGCGGGTCGGCCGGAGACGGGGTCTCGCGCTCCGCCCCGCGCGTCGTCTCGCCGGTGGCGGTGCGGCGCAGCCGGGTGCCGCCCTCACGCCTCCGTGAGCGAGCCGCTGCTCACGGTGGGGGCGCTTCCCCTCGCGTGGGTTTCTCGCCGTTCGCGCCCGTCGCGGCGGCGAACCTGTAGTTCCCCTGCATGAACTGCTCGACGTACCACTCCATCGTGTCGTGGCTCTCCATGTACATGTCGAGCTGGCTCGAGCACGCCATCAGCCGACCGAGGTGGTCGAGCGCCGCCTCGGTCTCCGCAGCCGTGCCCTTGCGGAACCAGGCGTTGACCACGTCCATGCGGCGGTCGACCTGGAACCCGATGTGGCGCAGGATGCGCTCGAGGAAGACGGCCCGCAGGTTGCGGCGCCAGCGCGTCGCGCCGCCGCCGGCGAAGCGGAACGAGACCGCGTTGAGGTTGCGCTCGCCGGCCAGCGTCGCGTCCACCAGGGTGAAGTGGAACGCCAGGCGGCTGTTCAGGTTCATGTAGTCGGAGGCGACCAGCAGGTAGCTCTTCTCCCCGAGCGCCCGGCGGGCGCTCGACTGCGAGCCGAGCGAGCCGGCCACCACGGAGGCGAGGCCGCCGAGGCTCGCCGGCATCTCCCGCCGCCACGAAACGCCGGGGTGCATGACCCCGCGCCAGAGCGCCTGGAACGGACGGCTCACGATCTCCTCGGCGCGCACCTCCTCCCCGGCCTGCGCCGACGGCGCCAGCCCGCCGCCGAGGTCGAGGACGAACAGGCGGATCGGGGTGGCGCCCGCGAGCCGGCGGGCCGCGTGCGGCGCGCGGTCGAGCACCGAGTCCGAGAGCGTGAACATCGCCTCGATCGCCTTCTCGTGGCAGAAGCGCAGCACGTCGTGCGCCGAGCGGCAGGCGGACGGGCGGAAGTTGAGCGCCGACGGGTCCACCAGGCGCAGCGTGAGCAGCCGCCGGTGCAACGGGTCCGCCTCGCCGCCGGCGAAACGCTCGGGGATCTCGACGCTGCGCGCCGCGGGCGGCCACAGCGCGCCGGCGAACACCGCCCGGCGGGCGGCGTCGAGGCTCACGGTCGCACCCGGCATCACCGCCCCGAGCGCCCCCTCCGCTTCGAACACCGACGGGATCCCCCACTCGCGCAGCAGCGCCGCGGCGTGGCCGGCGACGTTGCCGCGCTCCGCCACCAGCCCCGCCAGGCGTGGCAGCACGCGCACGATCTCCGGCGTGGCGCGGCGCACGAACACGATCGCGCCCTCGGGGACGTGCGCGGCACGCGGCATCTCGGCGAGCGCGAGCGCCGGCCCCGACGTCCGCCCGGGGAACACGGTGCGCCCGCCGGCGAACAGCGGCGCCGCCTTGGGGCGGCTCCACGCCCGGCGCAGGGCGCCCGGGCCCACCAGCAGGTCGCGCGTCTGCACGACGTAGAGCTCGCCGCGCTCGTCGAGCACCCACTCGACGTCCTGCGGGGTGCCGAAGTGAGCC
>JAJXUY010000372.1 GCA_021782525.1 Acidobacteriota bacterium
CACCGGCCCTCATCGATCACACATGGGAGGCAGACGTGAGCCAGACGACGATGACCAGTGTCTCGGGGGTGACCTACGCCCAGGCCGAGGACGGGTATTTCGAGAAGCGCGGGCTGGTGCGTTCCGCAGGTTTCTGGGGACTCACCGGGATCGGGGTCGCCGCGGTGATCTCGGGCGATTTCTCCGGCTGGAACGGCGGGATCGGCACCGCCGGCTGGGGAGGATTCCTCGTCGCGACCGCGCTGGTCACGGTGATGTATTTCGGGATGCTGTTCAGCATCGGTGAGATGTCCGCCGCGATGCCGCACACCGGAGGCGCGTACTCGTTCGCGCGTGCGGCGATGGGACCCTGGGGCGGGTTCGTCACCGGTCTCGCCGAGTCCGTCGAGTACGTGATGACCACCGGCGTCGTCGTGTACTTCTCCGGTCAGTACGCGGACTCGATCGCCACGACGCTGTTCGGGGCGTCGCTGCCCGTGTGGGCGTGGTGGATCGTCATCTACGGGGTCTTCCTCGCGCTGAACACCTTCGGCGCCGCGACGTCGTTCCGGTTCGCGATCGTCGTCTCGATCATCTCGCTCGCGGTGCTGGCGATCTTCGGCATCGCCGCGCTCGCCTCGAGCCATCTCGACCTCGGCACGCTGTTCGACATCACGCCCGACGCCGGCCAGAGCACGTTCCTGCCGCACGGGATCGGCGGGGTGTTCTTCGCGCTGCCGTTCGCGATGTGGCTGTTCCTCGGCATCGAGGAGCTGCCGCTCGCCGCCGAGGAGTCGCACACGCCCACCAAGGACATCCCGCGCGCGGGCTTCTGGGGCATGGTCACGCTCGTGATCAGCGGACTCGTCGTCGTCGTCCTCAACCCGGCCGTGACCGGGGCGAAGGCCCTCAGCGGCTCGGGTGAACCGCTGCTCGACGGGTTTCGGGCGATCCTGCCCAACAGCCACATCGCCGCGGTGCTGTCCGCGTTCGCGCTCGTCGGCCTGCTCGCCTCGACGCAAGGGATCATGTACGCCTACGGCCGCAACATCTACTCGCTCTCGCGTGCCGGCTACTACCCGAAGTTCCTGTCCCTCACCGGGACGCGCAAGACCCCGTGGGCCGCGCTGCTGATGGGTGCGCTGATCGGGTTCGCCGCGCTGTTCGTCGTCCAGTACGGCGTCGCGGCCGCCGGGAGCGTCGTGCTCAACATCGCCGTCTGGGGCGCCGTGATCGCGTACGTGCTGCAGATGGTCTCGTTCGTCCTGCTGCGCCGGAAGTTCCCGAACGCCGCGCGGCCGTACGTCAGCCCCACCGGGATCGCCGGAGCTGTGGTGGCCGGTCTGCTCGCGGCGATGATCTTCGTCGGGGTCATGCTCAACCCGGACTACCGGCTGGCGATCATCGCGATCGCGGTGGTGTTCGCGATCGGGCTCGGCACGTTCGCGGTCTACGGCCGCACGCGGCTGATCCTCTCGCCCGAGGAGGAGTACGCGCTCAACGGCGGACTCGACGGCACGCTCCCCGGCGGGGACGAGCCCGTGCTCGACGAGGAGCTCGACTCGATGCTCACCCGCTGACCCCACGACCGACCGCGTGCACGGTGCGGTCCGTGACGGCCCCGGGCTCGAGCAGCCATGATGGGACCGACGGCCGCACCGTGCACGTCCCCTCGCACCAGCAGGCGTCGAGGGCCGCACGACACGATGCCGGGCAGCACCTCCGCCGAGCCCGGTCCGCACCAGCACGAGGAGACCCACGGTGGCGACGCGCTCGACGATCATGGACACGAACAGCTTCCGGCCCGGTATGACGGAGGCTCTGCCCGCGCCGCTCCGTGAGCTGGCCGAACGCCGCGAACGCGTGCTCGGACCGTCCTACCGCCTCTTCTACCGTGAGCCCGTCCACCTGGTGCGCGGCGAGGCGGCGCACCTCTTCGACGCCGACGGCAACCAGTACCTCGACGTGTACAACAACGTCGCGTCGGTCGGCCACTGCCACCCGCGGGTCGTCGCCGCGATGACCGCGCAGGCGTCGACGCTCAACACGCACACCCGGTACCTGCACGAGGCGATCGTGCGGTACTCCGAGGACCTGCTCTCGACGCTGCCCGACGCGATCGACAAGGTCATGTTCATGTGCACGGGCTCCGAGGCGAACGACCTCGCGGTCCGGGTCGCGCAGGCCTACACCGGGGGTACCGGCGTGATCGTCACGTCCGAGGCGTACCACGGCAACTCGGCGCTGACCTCGGGGATCTCCCCCGCCCTCGGGACCGCGCAGCCGCTCGGCCGCGACGTGCGGACGGTGCCCGCGCCGGATGCGGCCCGCCTGCGGGCGGCATCCGGCGCGGGGAACCCCGACCTCGGCCTGTGGTTCGCCGACCAGGTCGCCGCGCAGATCGCCGACCTCGAGCGCCACGGCACGCGCCTCGCGGCGTTCGTCGCCGACTCGATCTTCTCCTCCGACGGCGTCTTCCCGGACCCGGTCGGCTTCCTCGCCCCGGCGATCGAGGTCGTGCACCGGGCCGGTGGCGTGTTCGTGGCCGACGAGGTCCAGCCCGGGTTCGCGCGCACCGGCCAGACGTTCTGGGGGTTCGAGCGGCACGGCGTCGTCCCCGACCTGGTGACGATGGGCAAGCCGATGGGCAACGGCATCCCGGTGTCCGCGATGGCCGCACGCAGCGAAGTCCTCACGGCCTTCGGCGACTCGATCCCGTACTTCAACACGTTCGGCGGCAACCCCGTCTCGATCGCCGCGGCCCAGGCCGTGCTGGACGTCATCCGCGACGAGGACCTCCAGCTCCACAGCGACCGCGTCGGTTCGCTCATGCTCGCCGGGCTGCGCGAGATGACCGCCGACCACCCGCTCGTCGGCGAGGTCCGCGGCGCCGGTCTGTACATCGGCGTCGACATCGTGACCGACCCCGAGTCACGGAACCCGGACCAGGGCACGGCCCTCGAGATCATCGAGAAGCTGCGGGAGCGCCGCGTGCTCACCTCGGTGTGCGGGGCGGGCGGCAACGTCCTCAAGCTGCGCCCGCCGCTCGCGTTCACCGACGCGGACCTCGCGACCTTCTTCACCGCGTTCGACGAGGTCCTGGCGACGCTCCGGACATGAGCACCCCGGTCGACCTGCTGTG
>JAJXUY010000373.1 GCA_021782525.1 Acidobacteriota bacterium
TGTCCGCCCCCTCGATGCGCACCCCGTGGCGGGCGGCCTGAAGGATCGCGTTCGCCTCGGCGTGGACCGTGCGCACGCAGTGATCGTTCTCCATCAGGCACCCGACCTCGGCGCAGTGCGGGAGGCCCCGGATCGAGCCGTTGTAGCCGGTCGCCAGGATCGCCTTGTCGCGCACCACGACCGCGCCGACGCTCTTGCGCGGGCACGTCGAGCGCGTCGCCGCGGCGCGCGCGAGGTTCATGAAGTAGCGATCCCAGGATACCCGGCCCATTTGGTGAGTTTAGCCCTACTCACGCCCCCGCGCTCGTGCCGATGGCGCGCGCGGGTCGGCGGACGGTGGAAGAAGTGAAAGGGAAAAGGGAAAAGGGACTACACGCCAGAAACAGAGGGACTGGGGGCTGAGGGGCTGAGGGGCTGAGGGGCTGAGGGGCTGAGGGGCTGAGGAGAGGAAGCGCAGGAATGCCCTCTGCTCTTCCGCTCCTCTGCTTTGTCTTCCCTTTCCCCTTTTCCCTTTCCCTTTTCCCTTTTCCTTTTTCCCTCGTACCGCCTACTTCGCCGCGATCGCCAGCGTCGCCGTCATTCCCGGGCGGAGCGCCCCGCCCGGGTTGGCGACCGCGCACCGCACCGTGGCCTCGCCGATCTGGGACCCCGGCGGGAGGACGTGCGCGACCCGCCCCGGGAACGTCCGGCCCGGCCGGTCCGGCGCCTGCGCCGTCACCCGCGCCCCGGGCACGACCCGGGCCGCGTCGCCCGCCCCGATCCGGGCGACGACCCAGACCCGCCGCGCCGTCCCGATCGTGAACGCCACGGCACCGCCGCCCAGCGGGCCCGCCCCCGCCAGCTCCGCCCCGGGCGCGACCGCGCTCGCCAGCACCACGCCGGCGCGCGGCGAGATCACGGTGAACGTCCCGGTCATCTCGTCCGCGTCCAGGCTCTTCACCAGCGCCGCCCGGGCCCGGGCTCGCTTCGCCCTCACTCTCGCCCGTGCCAACTGTGCGCGGGCCGATTCCAGCCGCTCGGTCACCCCCTCGTGGGCGTCGAAGAGCTGCCGCTGCCTCTGGTTCTCGCCCTCGGCCGCAGCGAGGTCGGCCTCGGCCTCGAGCTTGTCGGGGGTGACGTGCCGCAGCTCGGGTGACACCACCACCGCGAGCGGCGTCCCCTTGCGCACGCGCTCGCCGACCTTCGCCAGCACCCGCGTCACCCGTCCCGCCACCGGCGATGTCACCTCCGTCACGAGGTCGCCGTCGAACGCGACCTTCCCGATCGCCAGGATCGTCTCCTTCGCCGGGCCCGCCGCGCCCGGAACCGCCGCCCGGGCCTCGCGGCCCAGACCGCCGAGCAAGACCAGCGCCGCGACCCATACCGCCGCCCGAGGCGGCGCCGTCCGCCTCCCATCCGCCGCCTGCCCCGGTGTCACGATCGGTCGTCTCATCGTCGCTCCCTTCCCTCCCGCGCCGGCCGCCACGTGGGGCGCCCCGCACGGGCCCGTCGCCTCGCAAAACACCCGTTGATGCGCTACAGTTCCCACTGGTCGATCGGCCCATCCGAGCAACGGTCTCCACTCGCCGTGCGTGGGCCGGAGACGCATGCGATGAACCGCTTCGAGCCCGACGCCGCGCGTGCGCCCCTGGGGTCCTCCGACCTGCGGGTCTTCCGTCTTTTCCAGCACCTCGGCGACGCCCAGCTCGCCCGTCTCGCCGCGCACGGCCGTGAGCACGGGGTCGCGCCCGGACAGGTCGTCTACGACGAGGGCGGCACCGGCGACGACTTCTTCGTCGTCCTCGCGGGCTCCGTCGAGGGCCGTCGCAACGCCCCCGGCGGGCGGCGGGCGGTGACCCACGCGCGCGTGGGCCAGCTCTTCGGCGAGGTCTCGTTCCTCGACGGCCAGCCGCGCGACCTCACCGCCGTCGCGACCGGACCGGGGGCCGTCGTGGCGTTCTCCAGCGCCCGGGTGCGGCGGGCGATGGCTATCGACCCCGAGCTCGGCGCCGGCCTGGCGCGGACGTTCTGGCTCTCGCTGGCGGCCAAGATCCGCGAGGCCAATCAGTTGATGGGCGAGCTGCTGCCGGCCGCAAGCCCCGCGGAACCGCGGGCGCCCGGAGAGCCGGGCGAGGCCGTGGAGCTGGGCCCCAGCGCCAAGCTCGACCTCTTCGCCGAGACCGGGCTCTCCGCGGCCGAGCTGCGGCTGCTCGCCACCACGCTGCGCGCCGAGAGCTTCCCCCCCGGCGCCACGATCTTCCTCGAGGGGCAGCGCGGCGACTCGCTCCACATCGTGGCCCGGGGCCAGGCGATCATCTCGCGCGCTGTGCCGGGACGGGGCGAGAGCCGCCTCGCCACGCTCGGCCGCGGCGAGGTGTTCGGCGAGATGGCGCTGGTGGACGACCAGCTACGCAGCGCCGACGCGCGCAGCGGGCCGGAGGGCTGCACCACGTTGCTGCTCTCCCACAACGACCTCGACGAGGTGCTCCAGCGCCCGTCCGACGCCGCGGTCCAGTTCCTCGGCCTGGTGTGCCGGATCCTCTGCCGCCGCTTTCGCGCGATGATCCGCACGATCACCGCCCGATAGTCAGAGGGAAAGGGGCAAAGGGGAAAGGGCAAAGGGACGACCGAGACACGACCGAGGCAGGTCTTGTCTTCCCTCTTCCCTCTTCCCTTTCCCCTTTTCCCTCTTCCCCTATTGCCCTTCAGCCTTCACCGCCTGGCCACCGGAGCGGAGCAGCCACCACGCGCTCACCGCCGCCGCGACGGCCACGAGGCCCCAGCCCTGCAGCGCGTAGAACGCCCCCGGCTGCGCGATCAGCGGCGCCGCAGCGCCGAGCACCGCGAGCCAGACGGCCGCCAGGGCGTACGCCGCCGGGTTGGGTCCGAGCACGAAGCGCACGAGCAGCGCCGCGCCGGCGAGCAGCGCGGCGGCCTGCACGAGCCCGCCCACGACCTCGGCCCCGGTCGCGCCGGCGCCGACCGGGAGCAACGCGAGCAGCAGGCCGGCCGCGAACAGCGCCTGCAGCCAACGGGCCGCGAGTCCGCGCCAGAGGTGGATCGCCAGGCCGGCGAGCGCGAGCAGCAGCACGGACCGCACGACCGGGCCGGAGAGACTGCCGAGCGCCGGAAACACC
>JAJXUY010000374.1 GCA_021782525.1 Acidobacteriota bacterium
CGTCTTCCATCGTCAGCCCGTACGAGGAGAGCGCGGTCGGGTTCACCTGCACGCGCACCGCGGGCTTCTGGCCGCCGCTGATGCTCACCAGACCGACGCCCGGGAGCTGCGCAATCTTCTGCGCGAACCTCGTGTCGGCGAAGTCCTCGACCTTGGGCAGCGGCAGCGTGTCCGAGGTGAGCGCGAGCGTCAGGACGGGCGCGTCGGCGGGGTTGATCTTGCTGTAGATGGGGGGGTTGGGTAGGTCCCTCGGAAGGTACGTGCCGGCCGCGTTGATCGCCGCCTGCACCTCCTGCTCGGCGACGTCGATGTTGAGGTCGAGCACGAACTGCAGCGTGATCAACGAGCTCCCCGCCGAGCTCGACGACGTCATCTGGTTGAGCCCCGGCATCTGCCCGAACTGGCGCTCGAGCGGCGCCGTGACCGCCGACGCCATCACGTCGGGGCTCGCGCCCGGGTAGAACGTCACGATCTGGATCGTCGGGTAGTCGACCTGCGGCAGCGCCGAGACCGGGAGCAGCTTGAAACCGATGGCGCCGGCGATCAGGATCGCGGCCATCAACAGCGAGGTGGCGATCGGCCGCAGGATGAACGGGCGGGAGGGGTTCATGAGCTCTGCTGCCGCGCGCCGTTCGACTTCGCCAGCGTGACCGGCGTGCCGGGCTGCAGCTTGTCCACCCCGTCCACGACCACGACGTCGCCGGCGGCGATCCCGCTCCGCAACGCCGTCGTGTCGCCCTCGGTCATCTGCACCACCACCGTGCGCATCTCGACGGTGGAGTCCGGCTTGACCACGTAGACGTAGGTCGATCGCGGGCTGCGCTGGATCGCGGCCGTGGGCACCAGAACGACCCGGTGCAACGTCTCGACCAGCAGGCGAGTGTTGACGAACTGGTTCGGGTAGAGCGCCGAGTCCTGGTTGGGAAACTGGGCCCGCATCCGGATCGTGCCGGTCGAGGGATCGATCTGGTTGTCGATCGCCAGCAGCGAGCCGGTCGCGATCTTGCGCTTGAAGTCGCGGTCCCACGCCTCGACGACGAGGTCTGGCGCCTTCCGCCGCTGCTGCAGGACCGCCTGTAGCTGATCGGCCGCGAGCGTGAAGATCACGGTGATCGGCTGCTGCTGCGTGATCACCAGCAGCCCGGTCTGGTCGGAGGCGTGCACGATGTTGCCCGGATCGACCAGCCGCAGCCCGACGATGCCCGAGATCGGCGCGGTGATCCGGCTGTAGGTCAGGTTGAGCTTCGCGCTCTCCACCTGCGCGCGGTCGCTCTTGATCGCCGCCTCGATCTGGTCCACGGTGGCCGCCTGCGTGTCGAGCTGCTGCGCCGAGACCGAGTTCTCCTTGATCAGGACCCGGTAGCGTTCGAGGTCGACCTTGGCGTTCGCCAGCGCCGCCTCGTCCTTGGCGAGCTGCCCCTCGGCCTGGTGGAGCTGGACCTCGAACGGCCGGGGGTCGATCTGGGCGAGCAAGTCGCCCTCGCGAACCAGCTGCCCTTCGCGGTAGGCGACGCTCACCAGCTGGCCGTCGACGCGGCTGCGCACCGTGACCGTCTTGACCGGAGTCACGGTGCCGAGCCCGCTCTGGTACACCCCGAGGTCGCCGAGCGCCGCGGTCGCGCCCACCACGGGGATCGCGCGCCGCGCCCCCGGCCCCGCGGCCCGGGCGCCACCGGCCTGGCCGCGCAGCGAACTGGCGAGGAGGACCGAGACGAGCACCACCGCGATCCCGACCGGCAGCAGCAACCGGCGCTGGCCGCTCAACCCTGTACGCATCATTTGCTTGCCTGCGGCGTGCTGGCCCTCGCCCGGGGCCCCCGCTCGTTCGCCACGCATCGTTGGACCTCCGAATCGCAACCGAGGGCGGGTCGACCCCGCCCTGTCTGTCGCAGCATACGTTGTCACGGCAACAGAGGTTTGGGCCTCCAAGCGCTCGCCAGCGACCCGTTTCACCGGCGGCCGCCCTCCCCGCCGGCGCCGCTCACCCTCGCGGCAGGTCGGTCGCGGTTCGCCCGACGCATTCGTACTCGAACCCCATGGCGCGCATCTTATCCGGTTCGTATACGTTGCGCAGATCGATGAGACGAGGCGCGCGGAGCGTCCGCCGCAGCCGCTCGAGGTCGAGCGAGCGGAACTGGTTCCACTCCGTGAGGACCACGAGGCAGTCCGCTCCCGCGGCCGCCTCGAACTCATCGGCGCAGTACGTCACGCCGGCGGGAAGCACCTCGCGCGCCGTCTCGACCGCCGCCGGGTCGAACACCTTGAGCACGGCGCCGTCGGCGGCGAGCGCCGCCAGGATCGGGATTGCGGGCGCCTCGCGCATGTCGTCGGTTTCGGGCTTGAACGAGACCCCGAGCACGCCGATCGTCAGGCCGGCGACAGAGCCGCCGCAGAGAGCGCGCACCTTGTCGGCCATGCGCAGCTTGATCCTCTCGTTGGCCTCGACGACGGTGTCGACGATCGCGAACGGACGCCCCGCCTGGCGGGCGATGTCGGAGAGCGCCTTGGTGTCCTTGGGGAAGCACGAGCCGCCGTACCCCGGGCCCGGGTGGAGGAACTTGGGCCCGATGCGCCGGTCCAGCCCCATCCCCTTGGCGACGTGGTGCACGTCGGCGCCGAGGCGCTCGCACAGCTCCGCGACCTCGTTGATGAACGTGATCTTGGTGGCGAGGAACGCGTTCGACGCGTACTTGATCAGCTCGGACGACTCCACGTTGGTGATCACGAACGGCGTCTCGATCAGATACAGCGGCGCGTAGATGTCCTTCATGATCGCGATCGCCTGCGCGTCGCGCGCCCCGATCACGACCCGGTCCGGGCGCATGAAGTCGCCGATCGCCGAGCCCTCGCGCAGGAACTCGGGGTTCGAGACCACCGAGAACGGCTGCGTGCCGTTGCGTTCCCGGATCACCTTCTCGATCAACTGGCCGGTGCCGGTCGGCACGGTGGACTTGGTCACGACGACCTTGTACCCGTTCATGTGGTCAGCGATCGCCTCCGCCACCTCGACGACGTACGTCAGGTCCGCCGACCCGTCCTCCTTCGGCGGTGTGCCGACGGCGATGAAGATCGCGAGCGACGTCTCCACCGCCTCCTTGAGGTCGGTCGTG
>JAJXUY010000375.1 GCA_021782525.1 Acidobacteriota bacterium
CCGCCTGCAGCCCCGGGCTGCTCTCGGCCGAGAGCTGGCCGTAGAACACCGCCTCGACGCGGTCGAGGAACTCGCCGGCGCCGTCGAGCGCGGCCACCGTGTTGGCGAACGTCGGCGCCTGGGGGTTCTTCGCGATCGCGGCGACCTCCGCCCGTGTGCGGGCGATCCCCTCCTTGAACGCGGGCAGGTAGTGCTCCACCCGGATCTCGGCGAACGGCGGGACGCCGAACGGTGTCGTCCATTCGGCGAAGAACGGGTTGGCGGCCGCGGCGGGTGCGGCCGCCTTCGCGGCCGGCGGGACCGGTTGGGTTGCTGGTTGCGCTGCCACGGCGGGCAGCGCTGCGGCGGTCAGGACGGCCAGGACGAACCACTTGCGCATGGGTGTGACCTCCTCGAACGTTGGTTTCCACTCCGTTGTGGTGAGACGACCACATCGGGTGACCAGTGCTTCCTGACTCATTGTACGCACTACGGCCCCGATTGTTCTTTCGCAGGATCGCGTCGCATCCGCAACGCTCCGGTGCGCCTTCCGGCGTGGACGATCCCGCCGCGCGCCGGAGTGCGAGACAATGCGCGGATGAGCGTGCTCGGGCTGTTCGGGCTCTTCATCGCGGCCGTCGTCGCCGGTGTCGTCAACTCGGTGGCGGGCGGCGGCAGCCTGATCTCCTTCCCCTCGCTGGTGGCGTTCGGCCAGCCCGCGATCCTCGCCAACGCCACCAACACCGCGGCGCTCTGGCCGGGGACGCTGTCGAGCGCCGTCGCCTACCGCCGCGACACCCCGCTGCACGGCGACCTGCTGCTGACGCTGCTGCTGCCGAGCATGGCCGGGGGGCTGCTCGGCGCGTTCGTCCTCGTCATCACGCCGCCGGCGCTGTTCGACGAGGTCGTGCCGTGGCTCGTGCTGTTCGCGACCGCGCTGTTCGCGCTGCGCGACCGCATCTCGCGCTGGACCGGCGTGGCCGCGCACCCGGAGGAGCACGTCACCACCGGAGGCAAGGTGTGGGGGTTCCTCTTCCAGCTCTTCGTCGCGACCTACGGCGGCTACTTCGGCGCCGGTATCGGCATCCTGATGCTCGGCTCGCTCTCCGTGATGGGGCTGCGCGACATCCACCGCATGAACGCCCTCAAGGCGATCCTCGGCACGCTCGTCAACGTGATCGCCTTCCTTTTCTTCGCGGTCAAGGGATTGGTCGTCTGGCACCTCGCCGCGCTGATGGCGGTCGGGGCGATCCTCGGCGGCTGGGTCGGCGCGCGCACCGCCAAGCGCATCGACCAGCGCTACATCCGGGGGTTCGTGATCCTCGTCGGCGTCGCCGTCGCGGCCTGGTTCTTCGTCAAGTAGGTCCGGCCGGAGCGCGTCAACCGCGCGCCGCCGCGAGCGCCGCGAGGACCTCGGTGAGGTCGCGGATCCCCTTCTCCGCCGCGACCTCGCGCAGCGTCCCCCAGACCGGCTCGCCGCACTGGATGCAGACGATGCCGAAGCGCCGAAGAATCGCCGACGCCTCCGGCCGCTGCCGCAGCAGCTCCTCGATCGCGATGTCGGGCTCGATCGCCGCCAAAGTCACCTCCCCACCGTATACGATCCTGCCAACGCGCCTGCGCGCCTGGGTCCATCGCCATACCGACCCGGCCGGGAAAGGGAAGAAGGCAAAGGGCCAAGGAACGACAGGACGCGTCTTGGCCGCTTCTCCGTCTTCCCTTTGCCCTCTTCCCTTTCCCCTCTTCCCTCTTCCCCAACCCTACACCGTCACCTGCTCACCCAGCACCGTCGCGCTCGGCGCCGCGGCCAGGTCAGCGCACCGTCAGGTCGGCGGTCGCGAGCAGGCGCGGCGGGCGGCGCAGCTTGGTCGCCTGCTCGAACGCGTAGGCGAGGCGGATCAGCGTCCCCTCCGACCATGCCCGGCCGATGAGCGACACGCCGACCGGAAGGCCGAACGCGTACCCGACCGGAACGGTGACGCTGGGGTACCCGGCCACGGCCGCCGGGGTCGAGCTCGAACCGATGAAGTGGTCGCCGTTGACGAGGTCGATCGTCCACGCGGGTCCGCCGGTGGGCGCCACGATCGCGTCGAGGCGGTGCTCGTCCATGACCGTGTCGATCCCCTTGGCACGCGAGAGCTCGCGGCACTTGGCCAGAGCCTCGCGGTACGCCTTGTCGGTGAGCGGTCCCTTCTTCTCGGCCTTCTCCATCGTCTCCTGCCCGAAGTACGGCATCTCGCGGTCGCGCTGCTGCTCGTTGAACGCGATCACGTCCGCGAGCGTGCGCACCGGCGCGCCCGGCGCCCACTCGGCGAGGTACGCGTTGAGGTCGGCCTTGAACTCGTACAGCAGCACCTCGAACTCGGGGTCGTCGAGCTCGCCGACGAGCGGGATGTCGGCCGGGTCCACGATCACCGCGCCGAGCCGCTTCATCGTCGCCAGGGCGGCCTCGGCGAGCGCGTCGGCCTCGGGGCTGTAGCCGAAGTACCTGGCGCGGGCGACGCCGATGCGAGCGCCCTTGAGGCCTTTGGGGTCGAGGAACCTGGTGTAGTCGGCCGCGATCCGGCCGCGCGTCGCGGCGGTCGCGGCGTCGTGCGGGTCGGCGCCCGCGAGCGCGCCGAGCAGCGCCGCCACGTCGGCGACCGAGCGCGCCATCGGCCCGGCGGTGTCCTGGGTGTGCGAGATCGGCACGATCCCGGAGCGACTGACCAGCCCGACGGTCGGCTTGATCCCGACCAGCGAGTTGGTCGCCGAAGGGCACACGATGGAGCCGTCGGTCTCGGTGCCGACGCCGACCGTCGCGAGGTTCGCGGAGACCGCCGCGCCGGTGCCCGAGCTCGAGCCGCACGGAGAGCGGTCGAGCGCGTACGGGTTGCGGCACTGGCCGCCACGCCCGCTCCACCCGCTTGACGAGCGCGGCGAACGGAAGTTCGCCCACTCCGACAGGTTGGTCTTGCCGAGGATCACGGCGCCCGCGGCGCGCAGCCGCGCGGCGACGAACGAGTCGCGCGGCGCCTTTGCTCCCACCAGCGCGAGCGAGCCCGCCGTCGTGGCCATGCGGTCGGCGGTCGCGATGTTGTCCTTGATCAGCACCGGGATGCCGTGCAGCGGCCCGCGCGGCCCCT
>JAJXUY010000376.1 GCA_021782525.1 Acidobacteriota bacterium
TGCACGTCAGCCCGCACGTCCACCACCCGCCCCGACGCGTCCAGCCAGACGAGGTCGAGCGGGATGAACGTGTTCTTCATCCAGAACGGGAGCAAGGCATCCTTGTCGAACACGAACAGCATCCCGGCATCGGCCGGGAGGCTGTCGCGGTACATCAGGCCCAGCGCCTTCTCCCGGTTGGTGAGTGCCAGCTCGAGATGGACGGCGGTCCCGTCGGGGACCGTGCACACGGGCGTGGTCGGGGCCGTTGCGGCGGCCAGGGCGAGAACAAGGGTCAGCACGGTCTACTCCTCCGTCGTCGTCAGGTTGAACTTCTCGGCGTGGTAACGGAACGCCCGGTAGGTCATGCGCAGCAGCCGGGCCGCGTCCTTTTGTACGCCGCCGCAGCGCGCCAGCGCCTGGCGCATCAGCTCGCGGCGAACGCCGTCGAGGTGGGCCTCGACGTCGAGCCCGCCCTCCGGCAGCACCGTCGCCGCCGCGCGCGCCGCCTCCGACTCGCCCCCGAGCAGGCTGCGCGGCAGTGAGCTCACGGTGATCAGGGGCGACGGCTCCATCGCGACCGTACGCTCGATCACGTTCTCGAGCTCGCGCACGTTCCCGGGCCACGGGTAGTGCTCGAGCACCGACATCGCATCGCGGTGGATCGGTTTGGTCTCGACGCCCAGTCGGGTGCAGGCGCGCAGAACGAAGTGGCGCGCCAGCTCGGGGATGTCGTCGCGCCGCTCCCGCAGCGGCGGGACCTGGAGATGGATCACGTTGATCCGGTAGTAGAAATCCTCGCGGAAGAGGCCGGCCTTCACCTGCTGCACGAGGTCCTTGTTGGTGGCTGCCAGCACGCGCACGTCGACGTCGAGCTCGCGGTTGTCGCCGACGGGACGGACCCGCTTCTCCTGCAGCGCCCGCAGCAGCTTGACCTGGGTGTTCGCCGAGATCTCCCCGATCTCGTCGAGGAAGAGCGTGCCGCCGCTCGCCTCCTGCATCAGGCCGCGCTTGTCGCGCACCGCCCCCGTGAACGAGCCGCGCACGTGCCCGAACAGCTCGCTCTCGAGCAGCCCTTCCGGCAACGCGCCGCAGTTCACCGGCACGAAGAGGCGGCCGGCGCGCGGCGAGGCGGCATGGATCGCGCGGGCGAGCAGCTCCTTGCCGGTCCCGGACTCGCCGGTGATCAGCACGGTCGCGTCGCTGCGCGCCACCTGCGGGATGCGCTCGAACAGCGGCCGCATCGCCCGCGAGCGGCCGATGAAGTCGAGCGGCCCGGTCAGCACGAGCTCCGAGGAGGGCCGGATCATCTGCTTCGCGACGACGAGCTTCAACTCCTCGACGTCGAACGGCTTGGAGAGGTATTCGACGGCGCCGTCGCGCAGCGCGGTCATGGCGTGCGCCGGCGTCGTGCGCGCCGTGACCACGACGAAGTGCGTGTTCGGATGGCCGCCGTGGTACGAGCGCACGAGGTCCAGCCCGTTGCCGTCGGGGAGGAAGATGTCGCAGATGACGAGGTCGAACTCGGTGTGATCGAGGCTCTGCATCGCCTCGTGGTAGGTCGCAGCCTCGTCGACCGAGTAGCCCTCGGCCTCGAGGACGATGCGCAGCACCTCGCGGATGTTGGGCTCGTCGTCGACGATCAGGAGACGGCCGCTCACGCGGCCTCCAGCGGGATGCGCAGGGTGAAGGTCGTCCCCTCGCCCGGCTTGCTGTCGACGCGGATGTCCCCGTGATGGTCCGAAACGATCGAGTACACGACCGCCAGCCCGAGCCCGGTCCCTCCCTGGCGGAACGCCTTGAACGGTTGGAAGATCTCCCGGATCTGGTGGGGCTCCATCCCGACACCCCCGTCACGCCAGCGGATCACGTAGTCGCCACCCGCCGGGGCCGCCTCCACCCGCATCGTACCACCGCGCGGCATCGCCTGGATGGCGTTGCGGGCGAGGTTGTAGAACGCCTGGCGGAGCTGTTGCGCGTCGGCGATCACGGGCCCGGCGTGCGGGGTGATCTGCGTCTCGATCCGGTGGTCGGAGGTCACCTCGGCGGAGTTGGCGAACAGCGTCAGCGTTTCGTCGAGGATGAGGGCGATGTCGCACGCCTCGCGGCGCAGGTCGGGGGGGCGCGCGAACCCGAGGAACGACTCGATGATGTTGGACAGGCGCCGCGACTCCTCGACGATGATGTGCGAGAGCTTGCGCTCGTTCGCTCCGAGGCCGGGGACCTTGCCCAGCACCTGCGCCGACCCCGAGATCGAGGCGAGCGGGTTGCGGATCTCGTGGGCGATGCCCGCGGCCATCTCGCCGACCGCCTCCATGCGCTCGCGCAGGCGCTCGCGTTTCGCGGCCTCGCGCGCCTCGGTGACGTCGCGGAAGTGCACGACGAGGCCGACCAGCGTGCCGGCACCGTCGGTGAGGGCCGTGACCGTGCAACCGACCGAGACCTGTCCCCCGACGATCGCCCCCTCGAGCCTGACCGGCGAGCCCAGCGCGAGGCGGGCGAGCACGTCGGGCCAGTGGACGCCTGTCAGCGGCAGCAGCGACGACACCTGCCGGCCCTCGAACGGCTCGGACTCGCGCAGGATCCGATGAGCGGCCGGGTTCGCCAGCACGACGCGGCCGTCCACGTCCGCCGCCAACACCCCGGAGTCGACCGCCCGCAGGACGTCAGCCGAGACCGCGAACAGCCGCGCGGAGGCCGCCCTCTCCCCCTGCAGCCGGTCCTCGGCTCGTTGCAGCGAGTGTGCGAGGTAGGATGTGAGCAGCGCCACGATGGCGAAACCGGCGCCGGTCACGACGAGCTGGAAGGCGAGCGCCGACGGGCCGATCGGCGGCAGCGACGGGCCGAACCGGGACGGTTTCAGGAAACCGTACGCAACCGTCTCCACGAGGGCGCCGTACATGACGAACGCGGCGCCGGCTACGGTCAGCGCACCCCGCAGGCCGAACATCAGCGCCCCGATCGCGAGCACGATGAGGAAGAGGAACGCGAACGGGGACGAGGGACCGCCGGTCAGGTACACCAGCGTGGCGATGATGGCCAGGTCCCCGGAGAGCTGCAGCGCGCCGTGCAGCCGCGGCGGGACGCGCAGCAACCAGAGCACGATCCAGACGAGCGACAGCA
>JAJXUY010000377.1 GCA_021782525.1 Acidobacteriota bacterium
AGCCGGCTCCGGGCAAGACTCGAATCACGATCCGCATCGACAACGACGTGCTGGCCTGGTTCCGGGACGAGGTCCATCGTCGGGGCGGCGGCAACTACCAGAGCCTTATCAACGACGCCCTTCGCGAGCACATCAGCGCCAACCGGGAAGCGCTGGAGCTCAAGCTCCGTCGCATTATTCGTGAGGAACTCAAGAGGGCCAGCTAACGCCGCCGTTCAGCCGCTCGCCGGCTGGCGCGTGGCTTGCTCTCGCAAGCCGCGTGACAGCCGAGTGGGGCGGCTGCAACGGCTGGTTAGACGCTATGCACCAAACGCCACAAGTTAAAGACCAGTTGCCCCAGAATGTAAAGCCCCGTAATTGCACCGAGGATCACGAACGCAAGCCATGTCCGTCTCAACCAAGGTGCTGGCAGTGGCGTCGGAAGAACGTTGACGATCTTGGCAAAGCCCTCGTCCGACTTGGTATACGAGTGGATAGCACTCCACAGCAGCGGAGGATAGTAGAGATAGGCAACAGTGACCTGCTCGCCGGGCACTAGGGCAGGGAAGATGAGTTCCTTGCCGTCGCCTGGGAGGTCCGTCACGTCGTACGGCACAGAAGGGTAAACGCTGAAACTCGGCGGCAGGAAGTTGTGGCCGAGCCTCACATTCGTGGCCGAGCGTCTCCCGGCATTCCGAACAACCACGGAATGGGTGTGGACTTGAAAGGCCTCCCCCGTTGGGGGCTGCACCTTAACCGCCGAGGAATGGGCGATGTAGCTGAGGAGTTTCGGGCGCCTCTCCAAGTACCGGTCTAGAGCCGCACCGACGAACAGGGCTAAAACGGGCGCTGCGTAGGTCGCAAAGACAGTCCAGTCAACGCTCATGAATGATCCTCCACCTCATGGCGCCTAACGCAGATTCTGCGGCGTGAAAAAAAGCGGGAAAGGCTGCAGAAGGGGCCGCGTTTGCCGGGCCTGCTGCGGGCCTGGTTCGGATGGAACTCGTTGAGCCGACGTTTGAACGCGTGCAGCGCTGGTGGCGGCGCGCTCGGCGTTTGGCTGCACGACGCGCTGCCTAAGACAGCCGGCGAAACGCGGCACGGAGGGTCGTTGGCCCCGCGGCTCGCCGCACGTGTCATCTCGCCTGTCGGCATCTGATCCCTCAAGGTGCGTCCCCCCGCGAGTGTAGACCTATCGATGAACATTCGCGACGACGGTGTCCAGTGGACAGATCATCGAAGGCAGGGCCGACCCCCCTCGCGGCGTGTAGCCGCGCTGCCGAGAGTGGGCCGGATGCTAGGCGCGCGAGCCGGCCGAACCGGAGTGTAGCCGGAGGCTACATGAGGATTCGAGCCGGCGAGGGCAACGACGCAGACGGTCCGCTATCGGCAACGCTCTTCAAGCGAGGTGAGGCAGGCCGGGCAGTACTCGGGGCGCTTGAGATCCACCCCTTCCGGCCACAGCGACCGGTGCATCGCGCAGTCGGGCACGACGCAGTGCACGAGGCCGAGCCCGTGGCCGAGTTCGTGGACGGCCTCGGTGGTGATGCGGCGGAGGAAGCGCATCTGAGTGGCGGCGTCCTCCGCCTCCGGGTGGAGCCTGAACCAGGAGACGATGCCGCGGCGTCCGCCGAGGTGGGAGATGCCGAAGACGTAGGTGAGCGCCGGCATGAAGAGGTCGGCGCCGGTGAGCGCGAGGTTGGACCAGCCCGGCTCCGGTCCGGGAACGTGCTCGATCAGGCAGGCGGCGTCCACCTGGGCGCGGGTGTGGTCGTAGCAGTGCTCGAACGAGGCCGGCAGGCTGGCGACCTCGCCGTCGGCGAACGGCCGCGGCAGGGCGGCGAGCACCGCCTCGGCCAGCGCGGGCGGGATCTCGCCCAGCCCGAGCAGCCGCACGTTCACGGCCGCTCGATGCCGTACTTTTTCATCTTGTTGTAGAGGGTGACGCGATCGATGTCGAGCTCGCGCGCGGCCTGGGCCACGTTGAACGAGCACGCGGCGAGGACCTGGCGGATGTGCGCGGCCTCGACCGCGACGAGCGAGCGGTCGGCGGCGACCGGCGGCGCGCCGAACGGGAAGTGGCTCGCCTCGATCCGGTCGCCCCGGCACAGCACCATGGCCCGCTCGATCGCGTTGGCGAGCTCGCGCACGTTGCCCGGCCAGAGGTAGGCGAGCAACGCCGCCATCGCCTCGGGCGTGAAGCCGGCGACCTTCCGGTTCATCTGCGTCGCGAAGCGGGCGAGGAAGTGCTCGGCGAGGGCGGGGATGTCCTCGGTCCGCTCGCGCAGCGGCGGCAACGCGATCTGGAACACGTTGATGCGGAAGAAGAAGTCGTCGCGGAACCGACCCGCCGCGACCTCCGCCTCGAGGTCGCGGTGGGTGGCGGTGACGAGCCGGAAGTCGACGCGGATCGTCTCGTTGCCGCCGACCCGCTTGAGCGTGCGCTCCTGCAGCACCCGCAGCAGGTCGACCTGGACCCGCGACGGCACGTCGCCGATCTCGTCGAGGAACAGTGTGCCCTCGTCGGCCATCTCGAGCTTGCCGCGGTGGCGTCCGACCGCGCCGGTGAAGGCGCCGCGCTCGTGGCCGAACAGCTCGCTCTCGAGCACGCCCTCGGCGAGCGCGCCGCAGTTCTCGACCACGAACGGGCCGAACCGCCGCGTGCTGCGGGCGTGCATGAGGTGCGCGACGAGCTCCTTGCCGGTCCCCGACTCGCCGGTGATGAGCACGTTGGTGTCGGTCGGGGCGACCTGATCGACGAGCTCGATGACCCTCGCCATCGCCGGCGAACCGCTGGTGACGAGCGCGGGCGAGGCGTCGGCGAGGCGCTCGCGCAGCGCGCGGTTCTCGGCGAGCAGCGAGTAGCGCTCGGCGGCCTTGCGCACCAGGCGGGAGACCGCCTCGGGGTCGAAGGGCTTGACGATGTAGTCGTACGCCCCTTCCTTGAGCGCCTGCACGGCGGTCTCGACCGAGGCGTAGGCGGTCATGATGATCACGGTCGCGTCGGAGGCGAGCTCGCGCACCTTGCGCTGCAGCTCGAGCCCGTCCATCCCCGGCATCTTGATGTCGACGAGGAGGATGTTGGTGCCCT
>JAJXUY010000378.1 GCA_021782525.1 Acidobacteriota bacterium
CGACCGCGGCGCCGGCGGCTCGCTGCGGCGGCGCTGGGAGCGCCCGGCCTGGGTGTTCGGCGCCTCGGGCGCGGCCGCGCTCTACCGCCGCGCGGCGCTCGAGGACGTCGCCTACCCCGCCGGCGAGGTGTTCGACGAGGCGTTCTTCGCCTACCGCGAGGACGCCGACCTCGCGTGGCGGCTGCAGCGGCGCGGCTGGCGTTGCCTGTACTGGCCCGCGGCGCGGGCGTGGCACGCGCGCGGGCTCAAGCCCGAGCTCGCCCGCCGCGGCACGCCGGAGATCAACCGCCACTCGGTGCGCAACCGCTTCCTGCTGCGCTGGGCGAACGCCGACTGGCGCTGGCGGCTCGCCTGCTTCCCGTGGTGGCTGTTGCGCGACGCGGCGGTCGTCGCGGCGTGTCTGACCGTCGAGCGCTCGTCGCGGCCCGGCCTCGCCGAGGCGTGGGCGCTGCGCCGGCGCCAGCGCGCCCGCCACCTCGCCAACAGCTCGCGCGCGCTCGTCTCGGGGTGGGCGGCGGCGCGCTGGTTCCTCCCCGGCGGCCGCACCCGGCCGGTGGACGGCTGATGCGGCTCGCGATCATGGGCACGCGCGGCATCCCGGCCCGCTACGGCGGCTTCGAGACGTTCGCCGAGGAGCTGGCGGCACGCCTGGCGGCGGCCGGCCACGAGGTCACCGTCTACACCCGCGCCCACACCGCGGTCCCCGGGGTGGAGCTCCACCGCGGCGCCCGCGTCCGCACTCTCCCCGCGCTGCGCGCCAAGACGTTGGAGACGCTTTCCCACACCTTTCTATCGAGCCTCGACGCCGGCCGGCGGCGGTACGACGCGGTGCTGCTGTGCAACGCCGCCAACGCGCCGTTCATCCCGCTGCTGCACGCCCGCGGCCTCCCGGTCGCGCTCAACGTCGACGGGCTCGAGCGCAAGCGGCGCAAGTGGGGCGCCCTGGGGCGGGCGTACTATCGCCTCTGTGAGCGGTGGTCGGCGCGCTGGGCGGACGAGGTGGTGACCGACGCCGCCGTGATCCAGCGCTACTACCGGCGCGCGTGGCGGCGCGCCTCGACGATGATTCCGTACGGCGGCGACCTGCCGTACCCGGCGGGCGACGGGGCGCTGCGCCGCCTCGGTCTGACCGACGAGGGCTACCTCCTCTACGTGTCCCGCTTCGAGCCCGAGAACAACCCCGACCGCGTCGTCGCCGCCTACCGCGACGTCCCCGGCGACGCCCCGCTCGTCCTCGTCGGCGGCGCCCCGTACGCGCACGAGCTCACCCGCCGCGTCCGCCGCCTCGCCGAGGCCGACCCGCGCGTCGTGCTCGCCGGTCCGGTGTACGGCGACGAGTACCGCCAGCTCCTCTTCCACGCCCGCGCCTACATCCACGCCACCGAGGTGGGCGGAACGCACCCGGCGCTCGTAGAAGCGATGGGAGCCGGACGGGTGGTGTTCTTCCTCGACAACATGCCGAACCGCGAGGTCGCGGGGGGCGCCGGGGTGCCGTTCACGTTTGCCGCGGGCGGCCTCACGGCGGCGCTCGCCGCGTTCCTTGCGGCGCCGGAGCGCCTCGCCGGGCTGGGGCGCGCCGCCCGCGCCCGCGTGGCGGAGCGCTACCGCTGGGACGACGTCGCCGCCGCCTACGAGCGGTTGCTGGAGGGGATGTGCTCCGCGAGCCGGCGCGCCTGATCGCCTACCGCCGCCTGCTGCTCGACGTCGCCCTCACGGCCGGCAGCTTCCTCCTCGCCCACCAGCTGCGCTCCCACGTCCTGCCGCGGGTGTGGCCGGGGGTGTTCCCCGGCGGCCTGTACCCGCTCGCCGACTACCTGCCGTTGCTCGCGGTGGTGCTGCCGCTGTGGATGCTGCTGCTGGCGGCGCACCGCCTCGCGGCGCCGGGCGAGGTGCTGTCGCTGCGCCGCGAGGCGTTCAAGGAGGTGCGTGTCGCGCTCCTCGGCGTGCTCGTCCTCGCCGCGGCCGGCTACCTGCTGCGCCTCGAGTTCATCTCGCGCCCGTTCCTCCTCCTGTTCGGCCTCATCAACGGCGTCGTGCTGGCCGCCGCGCGCATCCTCGAGCGACGCACCGCCCTCGGCCGCCGCCTCGCCGAAGCGCCGGAGCGGGTCGTGGTCGTCGTCGGCTGCGGCGACGAGGCGGTGGCGGTCGCGCACCAGGTCGCGGCGCACCGCGCCTGGGGCTTGCGCCTGCTCGGGCTGGTGGACGCCGACGGCTGTGCCTCCCCCCAGACCGGCGGCTTCCCGCTCGTCGGCGGCGTCCCCGACCTGTTCGAGAGCCTGGCGCGCGAGGTCGTGGACGAGGTCGTGCTCGCCGTCCCCACCCGGCAGCTCGGCGAGCTCGAGCCGGTGCTGCTGCGCTGCCAGGAGCTCGGCGTGCGCGTGCGGGTCGCGCTGCGGCCGTTCCCGCACCTGCGCCCGCACGTCGAGGTCGAAGCGCTCAACGGCATCCCGCTGCTGACGTTCGCGACCTCCCCGATCGCGCCGTTCGCGCTGTTCGTCAAGCGGGTCATCGACGTGGCCGTCGCGGCGGCGGCGCTGCTGCTGCTCTCGCCGCTGTGGCTGGTCATCGCCGCCGCCGTGCGCCTCGGTTCGCGCGGCCCGGTGCTCTACCGCCAGGTGCGCTGCGGCCTGCACGGGCGCCGGTTCGTGCTGCTCAAGTTCCGCACCATGGTCGAGAACGCCGACCGCATGCGCGCCGACGTCGAGCACTTGAACGTCATGGACGGCCCGGTGTTCAAGGCGCCGGCCGACCCCCGCGTCACCGGCGTCGGCCGTCTGCTCCGGCGTGCCTCGCTCGACGAGCTGCCGCAACTCGTCAACGTGCTGCGCGGCGACATGGCGCTCGTCGGGCCGCGGCCGCCGATCCCCGAGGAGGTCGAGCAGTACGAGCCATGGCAGCGCCGCCGCCTGGCGATGAAGCCGGGGATCACCTGTTTGTGGCAGGTCTCCGGCCGCTCGAACCTCGACTTCGCCACCTGGATGGAGCTCGACCTCGCCTACATCGACCACTGGTCGTTGTGGCTCGACACCAAGATCATGGTGCTCACCGTGCCGGCGGTGTTTTCGGGGC
>JAJXUY010000379.1 GCA_021782525.1 Acidobacteriota bacterium
CTGCAGCAGGCACTCGCCGGCCTGGTCGCACACCGGGCAGTCGAGCGGGTGGTTGGCGAGGAGGAACTCCATCACCGCCTCGCGCGCCTCGCGCGCCCGCTCGGAGTCCTCGACCTTGACGACCATGCCGTCGGCCGCCGGGGTCGCGCAGCCGAGGGCGAGGCGAGGCTGGCCGGCGACCTCGACCATGCAGATCCGGCACTGGCCGACGACCGAGAGGTAGGGGTGGTAGCAGAAGTACGGGATGGCGACGCCCGCCGCGCGCGCGGCCTCGATCAGGTTGGTCCCCGCGGCGACCTCGACCTCGTGCCCGTCGATCGTGAGTTTCGGCATGTCCCCCCCTAGATCCCGAAACCGGCCTTCGGTCCGGCCCACGGCAGCACCGGCAGCTTCCTGGGCGGGAGGGGCGTGGCGGCCGCGATGTGGCGCTCGAACTCGTCCCTGAACTTCGTCACCAGGCTCGAGATCGGCAGCGAGAACGCATCGCCGAGCGGGCAGATCGTCATGCCGCCGGAGGCGAAGCGGCAGATGCGCAGCAGCGTGTCCGGGTCCGCCGGCAGCCCGTGCCCGGCCATCAGCCGGTCGAGGATGTCCATGCACCAGTCCGAACCCTCGCGGCACGGCGTGCACTGCCCGCACGACTCGTGGGCGTAGAAGTGGGCGACGTTGTCGGCGACCTCGACCATGTCCACGCTGTCATCGAAGACGATGATCCCGCCCGAGCCGAGCATGGTCTTGGCCTCGGCACAGGCGTCGAAATCGGCCTTGACGTCGACCTCGGCGGCGGTGAGCACCGGGGCGGACGATCCGCCGGGGAAGAACGCCTTAAGCTTGCGCCCGCCGCGCACGCCGCCGGCGTGTTCCTCGATGATCTCGCGGAACGTCACGCCGAGCGGCAGCTCGTACACGCCGGGCCGGTTGACGTGGCCGGAGACGCCGAACAGCTTCGGGCCGGTGTTCTTGGCGCGGCCGATACCGGCGAACCAGGCCGCCCCGCGCGTGATGATGTGCGGCACGCACGCCAGCGTCTCGACGTTGTTGATGACCGTCGGCTTGCCGAACAGGCCGACGACCGCGGGGAACGGCGGCTTCAGGCGCGGGAAGCCGCGCTTGCCTTCGATCGACTCGAGCAGCGCCGTCTCCTCGCCGCAGATGTACGCGCCGGCGCCGCGATGTACCCAGACATCGATGTCGAAACCGCTCCCGAGGACGTTCTTTCCGAGGAAGCCGCGCTGCCTCGCCTCGGCGATCGCTTCCTCGAGGATTTGCGCCCAGCGGACGAACTCGCCGCGGACGTAGATGTACGCCGTGTTCGCCTTGATCGCAAAGGAGGCGATCGCGACGCCTTCGATGACCTGGTGCGGGTCGTACTCGATGATCTCGCGGTCCTTGAACGTGCCGGGCTCGGACTCGTCGGCGTTGCACACCAGGTAGCGCGGCCCGGGATGGTCCTTGGGCACGAAGCTCCACTTGCGCCCGGTGGGGAAGCCGGCGCCGCCGCGGCCGCGCAGCTCGGAGTCCGAGACCTCCTTGGTCACGGCGTCGGGTCCCATCGCGAGCGCTTTCTTCCAGCCTTCGTAGCCTCCCGCCTTGAGGTAGGTGGTGATCGCCCGCGAGTCGGCGGCGCCGCGGGCGCGCAGCAGGACCGGTTCCATTCAGCGCCTCCCCGAGAGCTCGTCGAGGATCGCGTCGAGCCTAGCGACGTCGAGATCCTCGTAGTAGTCGTCGTTGATCTGGATCACCGGCGCCCGGCCGCACGCGCCTAGGCACTGCACGCCGACGAGCTGGAACGTCCCGTCCGGCGTCGTCTCGCCGAAGCCGATTCCGAGCCGCTCCTTGAGGTGAGCCACGAGCTCGCGCGCGCCGGTCCACGCGCACGAGAGCGTGGTGCAGACCTTCAGGACGTAGCGCGCCGGCGGCGCCGTCTGATACATCGTGTAGAACGTCACCACGCCCTCGACGAACGCCGGGCTCTCGCCGAGCCGCTCCGCCACCGCGCGGATCACCCCGGGCGAGATCCAGCCGTACCTCTCCTGGCAGAGCCAGAGCACGGGGAGGAGCGCCGCCCGCGAGGTGGGGTAGCGCTGGCGGAGCTCGGCGATGCGCGCGTCCATCGTGGCATCGAAGGTGACGGTCTGGACGGTCCGGGGCGGCGCGGCCTCGATCGGTCGCGTGCTCACGACTGGCTCCCGCGCCGCGACCAGTCGAAGGCGCCTTCGCGCCAGAGGTAGACGTAGCCGATCGCGAGAAAGAGGAGGAAGACGAGCCCGTCGAGCATCACGGTGCGGTTGCCCTCGGCCAGCAGCGCGCGGGCCGACACCGCCCAGGGGAAGAGGAACGCGACCTCGACGTCAAACACGATGAACACCATGGCCACGACGAAGAACTTGACCGACACGCGCTTGCGCGACAGGTCGATCAGGGGCATGCCGCTCTCGAAGGTGTCGCGCGTGCGCGAGCGAGTCAGACGGCCGCGCCCGAGGAACGCCGTCAGGGCGACCATCCCCACCGCGACCGCGGCCGCGAACGCAAATGCAAGAACGACCGGGATGTATTGGGCGATCATGACTTCCCCCCTCGTGCCCAAATTCACATGATCGTAGCGTGATTTCGCGGATGAGGTCAAGCGCCGCGCGGCGGCCGGCGGTCGCGGCCGCACGGGCGATCGGCCCGGCCGCTCCCGTTCGCGGGCGGGAGCGGGTAGACTGCGCTGGCGCGGTCCTGTCCGCGCTGGAGGATGCCATGCCGACGATCGCCCTCGACGCCACCGACCGGAAGGAGCTGCTCGAGCGGTTCCTGCGCTACGTCCGCGTCGACACGCAATCGGCCGAGGACTCGGAGAGCAGCCCGTCCACGGCGAAGCAGAAGGACCTCGCCGCGATCCTCGCCGAGGAGCTGCGCGCGCTCGGCTGCGCCGATGCCGCGATGGACGAGTGGGGTTACGTGTTCGCCACCGTCCCCGCCTCGGACGCGGCGGACGCCCCCACGATCGGCCTGATCGCCCACATGGACACGTACGCCGGCACCGTCGGCGCGAACGTCGCGCCGCAGGTCATCGAGCGCTACGA
>JAJXUY010000014.1 GCA_021782525.1 Acidobacteriota bacterium
GGACCCGGTCACGGCGATCGTCGCGGCCTCCTCGAAGCGCAACGCTGCGCCGACTAGCGTCATCTCGAGCGCGGCGGCACCCTCCGGATTCCCGACCAGGAGGTTTCCGGCCCGCAGCGAGAACGCGTCGGCCGCGCCCGACGCCGAAACGCCGAGGTGGGCGTGCCACGGTCGGCCGAGGTCCTGCACCGTGGTCTGAAACCCGGCCGCGAGCACGCGGATCCCGCCGGACACCGGCGGGGCCGCCCCGGCCGCGCCCGCATCCGCCGCGAACGCCGCCTCCGGGACCGCCACGAAGCGGACGCGGTCGCCAAGCTCGAGCAGCGCCGGCGGCCTCCGCCGCGGGTCGAAGAGCGAGAGCGGCGTGCGGCCGATCACCTGCCATCCCCCGGGTGAGGCCAGCGGGTAGACACCCGCCTGGCTGCCGCCGATCGCGACGCTTCCCACCTCGACGCGCGTCCGCGGCGCCGCGCGGCGCGGTGCGGCGATCTCTGGGGGGAGTCCACCCAGATACGGGAACCCGGGCGAGAAACCGAGGAACGCGACGTAGTACGCGCCCGCCGCGTGACGCCGCGCGACCTCGTCCGCCGGGAGCCCGCAGTGCGCCGCGACCACCGCGAGGTCGGGTCCGCATTCCCCGCCGTACACCACCGGGATCTCGTGCACCGACGGGACGCCGATCTCGAGGTCGTCCGCAGCGCGCACCCGCTCGGCGACGCGGGCCCGCAGGTCGTCGCGCCCAACGGCCACGGGGTCGTAGGAGATCAGCACCGAGGCGTATGCAGGGTGCAGGTTGGCAACTCCCGGGAGCGGCGAGCGGCGCAGAGCCTCGAAGACGCCGCGGACGCGGCGGTGCGCCTCGACCGAGATCCCGCCCCCCACCCTGACCAGCAGCGAGTGGTCGCTGGCGTCCACGACGGCGTGCTCGAGGTCGTCCATTTCCGGCGTCCCGTCGTCCGCAGGGTAGGTAGGCGTGAACGGTGCGTCAACCGCGATGCGGTGCGGCGGGACGCCGGAGTGTGAGGACGGTCGCGCGACATCCAGCATCTTCCGGCGTCCGCCGTGCCGTCCCACCCCTCCCAGGCCGAATGTCCCCTATCGGCGGCGCATCAGAACCAGGTCCTGGTGTGCGTTGATGCCGCGGCAGACGTAGTCGAGCACCTCGAAGTAGTCGGACCAGTGCTCCTCGACGTACCGCGGCGTGTGATAGGCCGTCCGGTAGTAGCCCAGACCGGCGTACGGGACGAAGTAGAACGCCTGCCGGGATCCGACGTCGGTGAAACCGTCCCGAGCGAGCCGACTCCGAAGTCGAGGCGGGACGAGCTCCGGCCCGTGCACGGTGACGGCGACCACACCGCCTGGCCTGGTGATTCGGCGCAGCTCGTCGAGCCACCTGTCCTGCATGGCCCCGGTCAGATGGGTGAGGATCGAGATCCCGTACACGAGGTCGAACTGCCGATCGGCGTAGGGGGTCGGAGGGGCTCTCCGGATCCTCTGGAACGACGCGCCTCCGGCGGCTCTGGAGATCCATCGGATCGCACCGCGATCGATGTCGCACCCGAACAGACGCGCGGGCGGCACCTCTTGGTACAGATAGCGGAGGACGCGCCCGCAGCCGCAACCCCAATCTAGGATCCGGTCAAACTCCGGCCACCCACCGAGACGCCCGACATGTCGCTTCAGATCGGTGTAGATCCGCCATCCCGTCGCCAGGAAGTCGTCCCGCCGCCCGCCGACGTGCTGTTTGAGGAGCTCGCCAGGAACCGGGAAGCGGCCAGGCTCCGGATTGAGGTCGCGGAGCTCGATCGCGACCTGTCCGCGCTCCAGGTCACCGCTCCTCGCCATGATCTCGAGCGTACGCGTCGTCCCGGCGGCCGCAGACGTGTCCCACGGGACCACCGCATCGAACCCGCACCGCGCGGTGTGCTCGATCTCCGGGTACAGGTTGCGACGTACGTCGGGTCGATCCGACAGGGCCACGTCGGCTCTCCAGCGGCCAGAACCAATCTGCAGGGCGGCATGGGTGAGCGGATGGTCGCGGTGGACGATCCAACCGCTCACCTGCAGGTCGCTGCCCTGCACCTTCATGAGCTGGAGGTTCGCGAGCGGTTGTTCGTCAATGATCCTCATTGCACGTTTGCCCGCTCACCGGCGCACACCACACGGATGCCAGGGGCCGGCCCGGCCACTGGCTAGTTCTCGCCCATGAATGGGTAGGCGAAGTGCGCCGGCGGCGCGAACGTCTCCTTGATCGCGCGCGGGCTGGTCCAGCGGATCAGGTTCCACAGCGAGCCGGCCTTGTCGTTCGTCCCCGAGGCGCGCGCCCCGCCGAACGGCTGCTGACCGACGACCGCGCCGGTCGGCTTGTCGTTGACGTAAAAGTTCCCCGCCGCGTCCCGCAGCCGCGCGGCGATCGCCGCGATCGCGGCCCGGTCGGCGGCGAACACCGCCCCGGTGAGAGCGTACGGCGAGCCGGTGTCGCACAGCTCGAGCGCCCGCTCGAGCTCGGCGTCGGGGTAGACGAACACCGTGAGCACCGGCCCGAAGATTTCCTCCTGCATGAGCTTGAACTTCGGGTCGCTGGTGAGCACGACGGTGGGCTGGATGAAGTAGCCGGCGCTGTCGTCGCAACCGCCGCCCGCGATGATCTCCGCGTCCGGGGAGGCCTTGGCGAAGTCGATGTACGCCTTGATGTTGTCGAACGCCGGCTTGTCGATCACCGCGCCCATGAAGTTGCTGAAGTCCTCGGGGTCGCCGACCTTGATCTCGCCGATCTGCGCCAGCAGCCCCGCCTTGACCCGCGGCCACAGCGAGGCCGGGACGTAGGCGCGCGAGGCGGCCGAGCACTTCTGCCCCTGGAACTCGAACGCGCCGCGCACCAGCGCGGTCACCAGCGCGTCGACGTCGGCGGAGGCGTGCGCGAACACGAAGTCCTTGCCGCCGGTCTCGCCGACGATGCGCGGGTAGGAGCGGTAGCTCGCGATGTTGTCGCCGATCGTCCTCCACATCTGCTGGAACACCGCGGTCGAGCCGGTGAAGTGGATCCCCGCGAGCTCGGGCGACGCCAGCACCGGGTTGCCGACCTCGCCGCCCGAGCCGACGACCATGTTGACGACGCCGGGCGGCATCCCCGCCGCGATCAGCACCTTCATGATGTGGTACGCGGCGAACACCGCGCTCGACGCCGGCTTCCACAGCACCGTGTTCCCCATCAGCGCCGGCGACGTCGGCAGGTTGCCGGCGATCGAGGTGAAGTTGAACGGCGTCACCGCGAAGACGAACCCCTCGAGCGGGCGGTACTCGACCCGATTCCACACCCCGGCCGACGACGCTGGCTGCTCCTCGTAGATCCGCTGCGCGAAGTGCGGGTTGAAGCGCCAGAAGTCGATCAGCTCGCACGCCGAGTCGATCTCCGCCTGAAACACCGTCTTCGACTGCCCGAGCATCGTCGCGGCGTTGGCCTCGTCGCGGAACGGGCCCGCCAGCAGCTCGGCGGCGCGCAGCAGCACGGCGGCGCGCTCGGTGAACGGCACCCGCGACCACGTCGCGTGCGCCGCGCGAGCCGCGGCGATCGCCCGCTCGACCTCGGCCTTGCCCGCCTTGTGGTAGGTCGCGAGCACGTGGCCGTGCGCGTGCGGCATCACGCACGTCCCGAGCTTCCCGGTGCGCACCTCCTCGCCCCCGATCACCAGCGGGATCTCGATCCGAGGGCCGCGCATCGCGGCAAGCTTCGCCTTCAGGCTCTTCTTTTCGGCCGAGCCCGGCGCATAGCCGCGGACCGGCTCGTTGACGGGTTGGGGAACCCGGAAGATCCCGTTCATGTCGTCCTCCACGTGCGAGCCGCGCTCGTGAACTCCGGCGCAAGCTGCAACCAGGAGAGAATACGGGCGCCGCTCGTGGTGGTCAACAGGCGAGAACGCCTGCCGCGCCAGCAGGGCGTGCAACTCCCACCGGTGCCCACGGTAGCCGGCACCGCCCGGCGGCGAACCGGCAGACCGGAGAACTCACCCCGCAAACACGAACGAACGATGGTTCCCCGCAAGGTCCGTCATCGCGCCGGAAGTGTCGGTAGCGACAACCTGCAGCGTATGCCTGCCGGCCGCAACGCCCGCGGGCGCCGCGTCGAGGGCGAACCCGCACGGAATGCCGTGACGGTACCGGCGGAACGCCTCCGCGACGTCGGGCCGCGGACACCCCAACCGTGCGTCCCCGAGCACGAGCCGCCCGTCAACCTTCACCTCGATCCGGGTCACGTCGTCGAGCGCCCACCCCGCGACGTGGAGGCGTTCCTTCACGATCCCGCCGTTGCGTGGCTCGTCGATGTAACCGAACGGGGGCCGTCCGTCATTGGGCTCGTAGGGACGTACCGGCGCCTTCCGACACAGCGCCCGCACCAGCCTGTCGTCGTCGAGACGAAGCACATCGAATCCGACGTCCTCCAGGTAGGTTCTCAGCTCCTGGGGAGTGGCGAACTGGATTCGGCCCCGAACCTTGCTCCCGCCCACGTTCCCTCGTTGTGTGTTCCGCCACAGGCGGTAGGTGTCCGGGTGAAGCAGGTTCCACGTGTCAAAGTAGGCGAGGCCGTCCGGCCTCAGCACCCGCCACGCCTCGAGCAGGTACTGGAAGACGTCCTCCTTGTCCAGGTGCATGAACACGATCGTCGAGTACACGAAGTCGAAGCTCGCGTCCGCAAACTGTGCGAGGCCGACGTTCGGGAGCTCGTGGAGCGCCACGTTGCCCAGGCCATTCGTGCGTTCCCTGGCGAGGGCCAGCATGTTCCTCGAGATGTCTGCGCCGTGCCACTCGCCCACGTGCGGCGCCATCTCGCGCCCGATTCGCGCCAAACCACAGCCGATCTCGAGAACGCGCGACCCTAATCCCAGCCCCGCCATTTCAATGAGCTGCCTGGCGCCGAACGAGTTCTCGTCCCCGTCCCAACCCCGCCTGCGGTAATCGTCCTCGTCGTCGACGACGTAGGTAAGCGCGTAGGCGCCGGCTCTCGTCGACGCAACCGCGTTCCACCACGAGCCGTAGCCCGGCTCAGCCCCAGGACGCGGGAGGCGGAACCGGCCGAGCCAGGCCTGGACCCGGACGGGAATCGAACGCATCGTGTTACCTCCTTCGGCTCGGAGTTTAGCTCAGCGGCTCGACCGGGAGGCTAGGCGCCAGAAACCGTTCCTGCGTATGATGCAGGAGTGAGTGATGCGAAATCGTCGCGAGAGTCCTCGATGCGCACCACAGTGCTCGTTCTCAACTACAACGGGCGCCGGCACCTCGAGGCCTGTCTGGAGTCGCTCGGCCGCATGGACGTGTTCGCCCCGAGTTCGCCCGGGCTCCCCCGCGACGCCTCTCAGCCCGACGAGGTGTGCCTGGTGGACAACGGCTCGTCGGACGACTCGCTCGCCTTCGTGCAGACTCGCTTTCCGTGGGTCAGGGTAATCGCCCACGACTCGAACCTGGGGTTCTCCCGCGCCTACAACCGCGCGGTGGCCCTCTCTCCGGCCCGGTGGCTCGCCTTCCTCAACAACGACACTCGCGTCCCGCCCGACTGGCTCGCGGCGCTGCACGCGGCGGCCGGCCGCCACCCTGACGCAGCTGCGGTCGCGAGCCGCATCATGAGCTGGGACGGGAGCCGCATCGACTTCGTAGGCGCCGACACGTATTTCACCGGGCACGCCCTGCAACACGATGTCGGCGCCCCGGCGGCCGGCCGCAGCTTCCACGAGCGACCGATCCTCTTCGGCTGCGCAGGCGCGCTCATGTTCCGGAAAGACGCCTTCCTGGAGCTCGGCGGCTTCGACCCCGCCTACTTCTCCTTCTTCGAGGACGTCGATCTCGGATGGCGCGCCGCCCTGACCGGGCGGCGCACCTGGTTCGTGCCGGACGCCGTGGTGCACCACCGGCTGCACGCCACGTGGGGGGGCGGCATCTCGAGCCGCGGCCGCTACCTCCTCGAGAGGAACGCCCTCTTCACGGTCTTCAAGAACTACGCCGACGTGCGGATGGGTGTGATCCTCCTCACCTCGGCGGCGCTCGCCTTCATGCGCGCCTGGGAGGCCAGCGCTTCGCTCAAGCACGCGGCCAGCCCACTGGTCTCGGCGGACGCCCTCGCCCACCTCCTCGCGATCGCGGAGCTGCTGACGCTCAGGGGCGATCTCGAGGCACGCCGGCGCGCGGTCCAAGCCAGCCGGCGGCAGGACGACGGCGAGCTTCTCGACCTGTTCGGAGCCGTCGATGATCCTCCCTTCTCGCTCGGCGAGAGGTTCCGGCGGGCGTACAGGCGGATCTGCGCCGCGGCCGGGGACGGGGTTCCGGCGCGGATCGCGACGTGGACGCCCGAGGTGGCCGGCCAGGCGGCCGAGGCCGCGTTCGATCTCGCCCACGTTTGCGCCAACGCCGTTGCGCAGCGCTATCCGGTGCGCTCGTTCGTGGCGTGGGACCCGCCGCTCGCCGCCGAGATGCCGCTCTCCGACGGTGGCCTACACATGCTCACCGAGACGCGCGATGTGCTAGAGCGCTTCCTCGCCACCGAGACGACGGCGGCATCGGTCGGGGAGCTCCGTCTGGCGCTCGACACGATCAAGCGCATCGAGCCGCACGAAGCCCAGGGCGTCCCCGGCCACATCATCCCCGCCGCGCTGGAGCATCCGGAACGCCTCGCGCCCCTGCTCGAGCGCGAGCCGCTGCGATGGGCGCCGCGCGTCTCCATGGTCGTCCGCACGCGAGACAGGCTGCCCCTGCTCCGACGCGCCCTCGAGAGCGTCGCGGCGCAACGCTACCCCGATCTCGAGGTCGTCGTCGTGAACGACGGGGGCGCGGACCCGACCCCTGTCCTGGCCGACCTCGAGGAAGCGCTGACAGTTGGCCTTATCTCCCACCCGACCCCGCTGGGACGAGCGCGGTCCGCACAGGTCGGGCTCGAGGGTGCGACCGGGACGTACGTCAACTTCCTCGACGACGACGACACCGTTCACCCTCACCACCTCAGGACCCTGGTCGAAGAGCTGCTCCGCACCTCGGCCAGGGTCGCCTACTCTAACGTCGAGTGCCTGCTCGTAGAGGGCGGGGAAACCGGGCCCACGAGGGTGCTCGCACGCAGCGCGTTCGCCTCCGAGTTCGACCCGACGCGGTTGTTGTTCGAGAACACAATCCCGATCATGGCGGTCCTCATGGAGCGCCGCCTCGCGCTCGAAGCCGGGGGGTTCGACGCGGCTCTCGACTACTTCGAGGATTGGGACCTCTGGCTCCGGCTGTCGCGGCGGACGGCGTTCTGCCACATCCCGGTCATCACGGCCACATATTTCGTTCACCAGGGACCGGAGCGCAACGACGGCGCTGCTGGCGACCCCCGCCGGCCGTTCCTCGCCAAGCTTTTCGACAAGCATCGCGACGCGATTCACGGCAACGAGTGGGCGTCGTTCTACCTCCGCTACGTCGAGGCCACCAAAGCGCGACTTTCCGAGGGCGAGGTCAGAGAGGCGCGACGAGAGCTGATCCTGGCCGACACGGCCGCACGGCTGCGCGAACTGCAGCAACCGTTGGTGCGGCGGATCGCCAGACGGCTGCGGCGGTGGGCGCGATGACGTTGTCCGCGCAGGGCGACGTGTCCCCGCGGGTGAGCGTCGTCATCGTCACACTCGACGGCCGGCATCACCTGGAACGCTGCCTCCCGCCTCTCGTGGCGACGTCAGGGAACGACGTGGAGTTGATCGTCGTCGACAACGGCTCCAGCGACGGCACGCTCGTGTGGCTCGCCGACCGCTATCCGCAGGTCGCGGTCGTGTCGCTCCCGAAGAACCTTGGCTTCGGGGAGGCGAACCGGCGCGGCATCGCGAGAGCGCGGGCCGAGCTCGTGGCCCTCCTCAACAACGACACCGTCGTGGAACCGGGCTGGCTCGATGCGCTGGCCGCTCCCCTCAAGCGAGATCCGGAGATCGCCGCCAGTTGCGCCGTGCTGCGGCTCCTCGACCACCCCGATGTCCTCAACGCGTACGGCGGCGGCATGACCTGGCTGGGCTACGGGTTCGACCGCGACCTTGGCTTCCCTTTCCCCGAGCTAGGCAGCCTTCCCGAGACGTCGGAGACGATCTTCCCGACCGCGGCGGCGGCGCTCTTCCGCAAGCGGGAGTTCGTGGCGAGCGGCGGCTTCGACCCGGCGTTCTTCATGTATCACGAGGATGTCGACCTCGGCTGGCGGCTGTGGCTCCTCGGCAAGAAGGTCGTCGTTTGCAGGGACGCGGTCGTGCGCCACGCGTGGGGTGGAACGTCCACGGCGTCGCACGGTCGCGTCTGGCGCGATCTGCTGGGAGCCAGGCACAACGTGCGTTCCCTGCTCAAGAACTTCGAGGCCTGGAACCTCGCGCGGGCGCTCAAGAACATCTTCAAACTCTGGTTTCGGGCGCGGGCTTGGGGGTTCGCCGCCCGTGTGGTCGCGTGGAACATCGCGCACCTGCCGTCGACGATCGCGCTGCGCATCACGGTCCAGAACACTCGGGTGCGCAGCGATGCCGAGCTCTTCCGCTTGGGCTTGATCGCCGAGGCCCCCGTACCTCCTCCTCCGCCCCGGGTCCCCAGCTCCCCCAACGTTCGCGAGGCGGCCGTACACCGGGCGCCCAACCCGACGCTCGCGCCAGGCGAGGCCTCCGCGGGCGAGCGGCTCGGGCCGGGTTGGTACGAGCGCGAGGCGATCGACGGGGCGCTGGCGGCGCACACCTGCGGGCAAGCCACATGCTTCCTGCGCGTCGAGCCCTCGACGCCCGGCCGGATGACCCTCACCGCACGCCTCCCCGCCGGGGCGGGCAACGCCGCCGTGGCGCTCAAGATAAACGGCACGAGCCACACCGTTGAGTTGACGGCCGACGGCTGGCGGACGGTCACGGTCCCTGCCGCAGCGGACGCGGACGGCCTGCTCGCCGTCGAGCTTCGCTCCCCGACCTGGGTCCCGCACAAGCTGCGGCACAACTGGGACTTCCGCCGGCTGGGTTGCGCTGTCAGGAGGCTCCGCTTCACCCCTGAACGGTTCGAGGAGCCGGCCACGCCACGCACCGTCTCGGTCGTCGTTCCCACGTTCAACCGTTGGTCGTGCCTCGCGCAGACGCTCGAAGCGCTCGCGGTCCAGACGAGACGCCCGGACGAGGTGATCGTCGTGGACGACGGCTCCACCGACCAAACGTGGGAGCGGTTGTGGGAGTGGCGAGCCCACAACAGCGAGCGCCTCACCCTCGTCGTCCTGCGCCAGCGGAACAGCGGCCCGGGGCAGGCGCGCAACCTCGGCGTCGCGCAGGCCCATGGCGACCTCGTCATCTTCATCGGCGACGACACCTTCCCGGCGCCTGACTTCGTTCACGCCCACCTCCAGCGCCACGTCGACGCCGCGGAGCCGTGCGCGGTCGTCGGTTTCACCGACTGGGACCGCGGTGCGATGCGGGTCACCTCGTTCCTCGACTTCGTGAACCGCAACGGGGAACAGTTCGCATACGGGCTATTCAGCGACGGCGACGAGCTCACGTTCAACTGCCTCTACACGTCCAACGTGTCGGTCCCTCGCGCCCTCCTCGGCGAGCGGCCGTTCGACGTGGCGTTCACCTCCGCCGCGTGGGAGGACGCCGAACTCGGTTATCGTCTCGCCAGCGGAGGCGCGAAGATCTACTACCTCGCGGCTGCGCGGACGCGGCACCACCATCCCATGACGATGCGGTCGTTCCTGCGCCGCCAATGGGTCGTCGGCCGCTCCATCGCAACGCTGTACCGCTTGCATCCCGAGCTGCAGTCCGACCCGATCATGCCCCCGCCGCAACCGCCGCGCTGGTTCGCGGCCACCCGCGGCATCATGCGGATGCTTGTGCCGGTCGTGTCGCTGCTCGACTGGGTCGGAGTGCCGCTGCCGCACCAGGTCTATCGCTGGGTCGTCGTCTGGGCCTACTACTCCGGGCGGGTCCACCGGACGACGCGGCAGGAGAGGGGCGGGCTCCCGTGAGGCGCACGCCCAGCCTCCCCCGCTTCCTGGCCCGCGCCAGGCTCCCGGCGGCAAGAGGCTGGGCGTACCTGCGCACCCCCGCCTTGCTGGTCCGCAAGCTGACCCGGGTGTGGCGCCGGTCGCTCATGCGGTCGCGGTACGGCCAGCTTCTCACCGCTGGGCAGTTCCTCCCCCGGAGCGAGTCCCCGGTGGGCGATCGGCTCTTCACGGTCGCGCTGCCTGTCTGGCGCGTCGCCGAGGGCCACCTCCGTGCCGCGATCGCTTCCGTCGTCAACCAGAGCTACGGCAACTGGGAGCTGATCGCGTTGGACGACGCCTCGCCCGAGCCTCACGTCGCACGCGTCCTCGCGGAAGCCGCCCGTTCGGACTCGCGGATCCGGGTTCTGAGCCGCCGCACCAACGCCGGCATCGCGCTGGCGAGCAACGAGATCCTCGCCGAGGCACGGGGCGAGTACGTGGCGTTTCTCGACCACGACGACGAACTCCACCCGCGCGCGCTCGAGTTCGTCGGCAGGCATCTGTCGCTGCATCCCGCCACGGACTGGGTGTTCACCGACGAAGACAAGCTCGACGAGCGTGGCCGTCACCTCGACCCGTGTCTGAAGCCGGGGTGGTCGCGGCACCTTCTTCTCGGGTTCAACTACGTTAGCCATCTGCGCACGGTGCGGCGAGCTGTGCTCGAACGTGTCGGGGGACACCGGGCCGGTTTCGACGGTGCCCAGGACTACGACCTCGCGCTCAGGACACTCGCCGCCGGGGCCAGCTTCAGTCACCTACCCGGGATCCTCTACCACTGGCGGGCCACTCCCGGCTCGATGGCGGCGGCGGCCATCGCCAAGCCGCACGCCAACGAGCGGGCCCTCGCGGCGCTGTTGGAGCACGTCGAGGCGTTCCCCCGCGGCGGTCGGAGCGCGGGAGCGGTCATTCTCAGCAACGCGAGCGTGTTCCGCGCTCGACGACGAGCCGACCCCTCCCTCTCGTGTGCTGTCGCGACCACCGGCGAGGCGTGGCGTGAGCCGGCGTCAGCGGCGCCGAGGTCCGTCCATCCGATGGTGGTGACAGGCCTCTCGCCGTCGGAGCTCGTCGCGGCTGCTAGGAGCCGTGGCGAGGACGTCATCGCCCTTCCTCCGCCCGGCGGGTTCACCGACGAACAGCTCGCGGAGCTGGTCGCCGTCCTACAGGTGCCGGGAACGGCGGCGGTCGCCGGACGCCTGACCGCCCGCAGGCATGTTTCCTGCAGTGGCTGGGTCGTTCTCGAAGACGGCACCCCGGCCGACCCTTGCGCTGGTCTCCACGTCGCCGACCCCGGTTACCTCAACTTGGCGGTGTTGCCCGGTCGTCGCATCGCTCCGCCACCGTTCGGATGGGTTGCCTGGCGCAGTACCCTGATCGCTGCCTGGGACGCGGCGGCCGACGCCCCCGAGCCATGGCGGTTGGCGGCCGGTTGGTACCGGCTCGGCCTCGAGGTGGTCACCACGCCGGACGCCGGCATCCGCCTTCGGGGACCCGTGCCGCATCCACCCGCATCCCCACCGCCACCGGATCTCCCGCGCACACCCTCGTCCCGACTCGCCCTTATCGGCGCGCTCCCGTAGAATCCCTGCGAGGGAGACAGTCGAATGGCCGAAAACGCCAAGATCAAGATCGTGATCTCCGACCAGCAGGCACTGGGGACGTACGCGAACTTCGCCTCGATCGTGCACAACTTCGCGGAGTTCATCCTCGACTTCGGGCGGGTCGTCCCGGGCCGCGAAGAGGTCCAGGTCGTGTCGCGCCTGGTCATGACGCCGGTCCACGCCCGGCAACTCTTGCGTGCGCTCAACGAGAACGTCGCGATCTACGAGCGCAGCTTCGGCCCGATCCAGGAAGGCCCGCAGCCGGCGCCGACGGCGCCCACGATGTGACGCGGCGGGAAAGACCGTGGTCCGGGGTCCGTGGTCCGTGGTTTGTGGATCGTGGGCCTGAGAGGCAGGGGTCCGGGCTCCGGGGTCCGGAAAGCCGGTGGGAGTGACACGGGACGACCTGACAGCTCCGGTCACGCTGAGGAGCTGAGGGGCCGAGGAGCAGAGGTGAGAAAGGCGCCTTCTCGCCTCCGCACCTCGGCTCCCCCGCTCCTCTGCTCGCCTCGCTTCTTTCCTCTCCCGTCTACCGTCCTTCCTCTACCCTTTCCCCTCTTCCCTTTTCCCTGCCCCAGCGATCCAGCCGCCGCCGAGGAGTCGGTCGCCGTCGTAGAACACGGCCGCCTGGCCCGGTGCCGGCGCCGCGACCGGCTCCTCGAACACGACCTCGGCCGTCCCACCGCCGCCGGGCGTGACGGTCGCCCGCTGCGCCGTGTGGCGCGAGCGCACCTGCACCGCCGCCGGGAGGGCGACCTCGGGCGGCGGCTCGAGCAGCCAGTTGACGGCGCGCAGGCGCAACCGGCGCCGGGCGGTCTCCCCGGCCTCGCCGACGACGACTCGGTTGCGCTCCGGCACGATCTCCACGACGTAGAGCCGGCGGCCGCCCCCGACCCCGAGGCCGTGACGCTGGCCGACCGTGAAGTGGTGGAACCCCGGGTGGCGGCCGAGCACGCGTCCTGCTCGATCCACGACCTCGCCGGGACCCGGCAGCCGCCCGGGCGCCAGGCGCTCGACCACGTCAGCGTACGACGCGCCGGGAGGGACGAAGCAGACCTCCTGGCTGTCGCGCCGCTCGGAGTTCGGCAGCGTCAGGCCGCGCGCCAGCTCGCGCACCTCCGGCTTGGTCATCTCGCCGAGCGGGAACCGCACCCGCGGCAGGTTCGCCCGCGACAGCCCGAACAGGAAGTACGACTGGTCCTTCCCGCGGTCGCGGCCGCGCCAGAGGCCGGGGCCGTCCGGCGCCTCGCCGGTGCGGGCGTAGTGCCCGGTGGCCAGCGCCTCGGCATCGAGCCGCTGGGCGACCGCAAGCAGCTCGCCGAACTTCACGCGGGCGTTGCAGTGGGCGCACGGCAGCGGGGTCTCACCCGCGAGGTAGGACGCGACGAACGGCTCCAGCACGGCCGTCCGAAAGATCTCGCCCATCTCGATGACGCGGTGTGGGATCCCGAGGCGGCGAGCGACGGCGCCCGCCATCTCGACGTCGCGCTCCGAGCAGCAGCGGGAGACCGCCGCGCCCGCCAGCTCCGCCAGGCGCAGCGTCACCCCGATCACCTCATGGCCCGAGCGCGCCAGCAAGCCGGCGCAGACGGCGGAGTCCACGCCGCCCGACATCGCCACGACGATCCGCACCGACGGGCCCGCCCCTACTCGGTGATCCCGTCGTGGGCGTCGGTGACGATGAACATGAGCGTCGTGGTGCCGAGCGAGAACTCCTGGTTGCTGCCGATCGTGGCGCGCTGCACGCGCAACGCCTCCACGTAGGTGCCGTTCGTCGACCCGAGGTCGGTAACCACCGCCTCGTCGCCGTGGATCTCGAGCATCGCGTGGCGGCGCGAGACCTCGCTGTCCTGCAGCTGGATATCGTTCTCGTCGCCGCGCCCGAGCACGATTCGCGGCTGCTCGAGGACGTGGATCTGGCCCGCGTTCGCCCCCATGATCACGGCGAGCGAGTAGCGCTTCGACGCCGGCAGCGCGGGCAGCGGCGGCAGCCCGGCCGCCGCCTCCTCGACCTTGCTGCCGTGCTTCGTCGTCCGATCGGCGGCCACGCCGGGCACCAGTCCGGCGATGGGCTCCTCCCGCTCGGCGGCCGGGTTCGTGATCTCGAACACGGTCTCGCACCTTGTGCACTTGAGCCGCTTGACCGTGGCGTCGCCGAAGCGCGACTCCTCGTACTGGTACTTGGTCTTGCAGCTCGGGCAGCTCACGATCATGCCAAACCCCCAGGAGGTCCCGACTCGCGCCCCGGCTCGGGTGTCACCGTGTGGTTCGCCCGCCCCGGCCGCACCTTCAGTGTACGCCCTCCCGCCAGCCCGGATTCAAACGCCCATGCTACGATTCCGGGGTGAGCACGAACGCACGGGGAAGAGGGGCCGCCGACAGGTCCTCGGCGGGGCCGGATGGCGTCGGCGGGCCGGCCCAGGCCGTCCCGCAGGTCCTCAGGATCCCCGCCAGCGAGGCGGCGGAACGGGCCGTGCTCGGCGCGGTTCTTGCCGACGCCAACTGCTTCTACCGCGTCGTCGACACGGTCGGGCCGGACGACTTCTACAACGACGCCAACCGCTTGATCTTCGAGGCGTTCCGCCAGCTCGCCTCCGACAACCACGACATCGACCTGCTGACCGCCACGGACCAGCTCGAGCGCAGCGGCACGCTGGCGGCGGC
>JAJXUY010000380.1 GCA_021782525.1 Acidobacteriota bacterium
GGCCTGAAGCCGGCGTGCTGGGGGTGTTCTCGAACCTGGCGCGGGGGGCGCAGGCGATCCGGGCCCTGCGCGCGGCGGGCCACTCCGATGTCCGCATGGCCTCGCCGGCTCCGTTCCCCGAGCTCGTGGAAGCGCTCGAGCGTGGGCGCAGCCGGCTGGACTCGGTCACGCTTTCGGGCGCCCTCCTGGGGGTCTTGGCGGGGTTCGCGCTGTGCATCGGGACGGCGGTCGCGTGGCCGCTCGTCACCGGCGGCAAGGCCATCGTCTCGATCCCGCCGTTCGTGATCATCGCGTTCGAGGTCTCGGTGCTGATCGGCGCCGCCGTCAACCTGGCGGCGCTCGCCGTCACCGCGGGGAGGGGGCGGCGCCGGCGGGCGGTGCCGTTCGACCCGCGCTTCTCCGCCGATCGGATCGGGGTGTTCGTCGTTGGCGACGGCCTCGGAGACGCGGAGACGATCCTCAGGGAGAGCGGCGCGGAGGAGGTGCGTCGTGTGGCGTAGGGCCGGTCTGGCGGTGCTCCTCGCTGCGCTCGCCGGGGCGGGTTGCCGCAACGACTGGCGCACCGACATGTGGTACCAACCATCGCTCCGGCCCGAGGACGCCCCGCGTCCCGCGCCCGAGCACTCGGTGCCCCTCGGCGCCGGGCCCGCACTCGCGGACCGCGACGACGCCGAGTCGCTCCGCGACCCGGCGCCGTTCACGCCCGCGTCGATCGCGCACGGGAAGGCGCTCTTCGCGCAGCGCTGCGCCTGTTGCCACGGGCAGGACGGCCACGGCGGCGGGCCGGTCTCCAAGCTCTTCCCGCCGGCCCCCAACCTGGCGTACGTCACGATCAGGGCGCGCAGCGACGGGTACATCTATGGAACGATCACGTTCGGGGGGCGCGCCATGCCGTCCCAGGCCGAGGGGCTCTCGCAGGGCGACCGCTGGGACCTGGTGAACTTCGTCCGCCATCTCCAGGGCGTGACACCGGGAGGAGCGCGGTGACCGGCTCGCTGTTGCGCCGCTGCCGGGCCACGCTCGGTCCCGGAGTCACCCGCCTCGGTGCGGCCGCCGCGGCGGTCGGGCTCGCCGCACTGGTGGCCGGCGTGACGTTCGGGCTCGGGACGGTTTCCCTCGGCACGCTGGCCGCGAGCTGGCTATTCTTTGCCGGGTTGGCGGCCGCGGCTGTCGCGTTCTCCGCCGCCGTCCGCTGCTCGCGGGCGCGCTGGGTGGACGTCGTGTCGCCGGCGGCGGAAGCCGGCGCGGCGTTCTTCCCGTTCGCGCTTGCCCTGCTTGCGGTGCTGCTCGTGTTGGCCGGCTTTTGGATGCCGGCCGCGGCCGGGGTGGGGCGAGTCGCGTGGGCAGAGCGGCTGGTGCGCGATCTGATCGCCTCAGCCTTGCTCTTCGGCGCCGGGCGCCGGTACCTGCGCCGCGCGCGCATCGGCGACGGCTCCGGGGCCACGCCAGCGGCCGTGATCTACCTCGTGCTCTACGCGGCCGTGCTGTCGCTGTGGGCGATCGACCTAGTCATGAGCCTCCACGAGTGGGCGCCGAGCACGGTGATCCCCCCGTACTACTTCATGGGCGCGTTCTTGGCGGCGATTGCGACTGTCGCGCTGGCCGAGTCGGTCGGGCGCGAGGGCCCGGCCAGCGCGGCGACCCGGCAGGACCTCGGCAAGCTGCTGTTCGCGATGGTCGTCATGTGGGGGTACTTGCTCTGGTCCGCCTATCTGCCGGTGTGGTACGCGAACATGCCGGACGAGACCGGCCAACTCCTCGCCCGTTGGCAGGGCGGGTGGAAGGTCATCACGCTGGCGATGCTCGCGGCGGTGCTGGTGTTCCCGTTCTTCTTCCTGCTCCCGGAGCGGACCAAGCGGGGGCGGAAGACCCTCGAGGCCGCCTCGCTCAGCGTTCTCGCCGGTCTGCTCGGCGAGCAGTTCCTGTTGGTCCTGCCTTCGCTGCCGGTCCATCTCGATGCGCGCTCGATCCTGGTCGGCGCCTGCGTCACGATCGGGGTCGCCGGGCTGTTCGTGCTCGCCGCCGGCTCCGCATTCCAGCCCCGGGGAGGGGCGTGGACGGGGGCGCACGAGCCGTCCTGGGAGCGGCCGTCCGGCGACCGCGACGGGCGTTCCGCAGCATAGTTGGGCCGCAAGCGCACGGCCAACCGCGCTGGAGTTCCGCCGGGGCCGTGGAGCCGCGGGGAAGGTGCGTCGTGCGGCCGGTGGAGAAAGGTTGCCGGGCTCGCGCGCCGGTGCGATGATCGGCCGCGATGTCGACGCGGACATGGGTCGTGATGATCGCAGCGGGTCTGGCGGTCGCGGCGGGCGGGTGCGGGCCGCGGGCGTGCGGCGACGATGGGTCGCCGATCGACGTGTCGGCGCCCCCGGAGCAGACCGCGGTCACCGAGCCCGAGCCGATCCGGATCGAGGACGGCGGCTGGACGTTCTCGCTCACGCCGCTGGCGCACTACGTGTTGCGCGGCGTCGTGGTGTCGCGCGAGAACTACCGCTGGGGCTGGAACGCGCGGTTGTCGCCGTGCGACGTGGCGATGGCGTGGGGCGAGCTGGAGGCGGGGGACGGCTGGCGGCGCCTCGACTGGTCGCAGGACGGGCGCTGGTACTTCTGGCGCTGGCACGGGACGCCGCCGTTTCCGAACGCGGTCGTGGTCGGGAACTCCTCCAACACCCACATCGTCCCGGCGGACTCGAACCTCGCGCGAGCGGCGCGGTCGCTTTCGGAGGGCGACGTCGCCGAGCTCTCCGGCGAGCTGGTCGCGATCGAGGGCCGCACCGGCGGCGAGACGGTCAGGTGGTGGTCGTCGCTCTCGCGCCACGACGTCGGCGACGGCTCGTGCGAGGTGCTCTACCTGCGCCGGCTGCGCGTCGCCGGCAAGGTGTACGAGTGACGCTCACAGGCCGGTGTTCCAGTCGGTGAGCGGCGGCACCCGGCGGACGATCGTCTCCTCGCGCCGGGGGCCGGTCGACACCACGACCACGGGAACGCCGAGCAGCTCCTCGAGACGCGCGACGTAGCGCCGCGCCAGCTCGGGCAGCTTGTCGAACTCGG
>JAJXUY010000381.1 GCA_021782525.1 Acidobacteriota bacterium
AGAGCGAGGGGATCGACGAGCTCGACGCGTTCGTCGCGGCGATGCGGGCGATCGCGCGCGAGTCGCGCGAGGAGCCGGAGCTCGTCAAGGGCGCGCCGTACTCGACGCCGGTGCAGCGGCTCGATGAAGTGAGGGCCGCGCGCCAACCGGTGTTGCGCTGGCGGCGCCCGGCCGATTGAGCGGCCGGACGGCGGCCGCCCGAGGGGGAACGATGCAGCGCACGCATGTGTTCGTCGACTACTGGAACTTCCAGCTGCGCTGGAACGAGCGCGCCGGCGATGCGCGCTGCAACTGGGCCAATTTGCCTGCGGTCCTGCTGGAGAAGTTGCGTTCCCTGCCGATCACGGACGACCTCGACTTCCAGGGCATGCGCGTTTACGCGTCGTGCGATCCCGACGACGAGAACCTCCGCCGCTGGCTCGAGAACTTCCTCGAGCGTCAGCCGGGCACCAGCGTCGTCGTGCTCGAGCGGCGGCGGCGCTTCGACCACATCCGCTGCCGCACGTGCGGCTACGAGACCGGCGCCTGCCCGTCGTGCGGCCAGCCGCTCGTCTGGTCGGCGGAGAAGGGGGTCGAGGCGGCGCTCATCTCCGACCTTTACGAGCTGGCGTGGTCGGACGCGCTCGATGTCGCGGTGCTCGTCTCCTCCGACAGCGACTTCGTCTTCCCGGTCGCCGGCGTGCAGGGGCGCGGCGTCAAGGTGATCAACGCGGCGTGGCGCGGCGCGGGCCAGGAGCTGGCGCGCACGAGCTGGGCGACGATCGATCTCGACGACCTCATCCCGAGTCTGGTGCGCGAGCCGAGCAGCGAGCGCAAGGTCGCCGTCGAGGTCCACGCCTAGAGGCGGGAAAAGGGAAAAGGGAAAAAGGGAAAGGGACTACAGGACCCGTATCAGTTAGAGGCGGGAAAAGGGAAAAGGGAAAAAGGGAAAGGGACTACAGGACCCGTATCAGTTAGAGGCGGGAAAAGGGAAAAGGGAAAAAGGGAAAGGGACTACAGGACCCGTATCAGTCGTGTCGTTGTCTTCCCTTTTCCGTCTTTCCTTTGCCCTTTACCCTCTACCCTCTACCCTTTGACCTGCTGCTTCTCTTGCAGCGGCGGCGCGAGCCACAGCAGGAGCGCGGCGGCGAACATCGGCAGGTCGCGCAGGACGAGGAGCCAGGCGTTGCTCACGTCCTCGGCGCTCGCCGAGAAGCAGCCGCAGGCGACGTTGACGCCGCGTACCGCGTTGATGGCGAGCGCGACGATGAACATCGCCAGCAGGCCGGTGCCCAGCAGCGCGGCGGCGCGGCGCTTGTAGCCGGTGACCAGGCCGATGCCGACGAGCAGCTCGACCCACGGCATGTAGATCGCCATCAGGTTGATCGGCCCCATCGGCAGGATGCGGTACCCCCAGATGATCGTCACCAGCGGGCGCGGGTCCGGGAGCTTGCTCCCCGCGGCGTAGAGGAAGATCGCGCCGAGCGCGACGCCGAGGGCGCGGTGCAGCCAGCGGTTGCGCAGGAACGTCACGAGGCGCCTCCCTCGACCGGGAGGCCGCCGCCGTGCCAGGCCATGAAGCCGCCCATGACCACGTACGGCCGCCCGACGCCGCGCCGGTGCAGCTCCTGCGCCAGTAGCTGCTCGACGTCGGTCTCGTCGCCGTCGCCGTAGATGAGCACCGCGTCGGCGGCGCGCAGCTGGGCCAGCAACGCCGGGTTCAGCTGCGCCAGGTTGGTGTAGTTGATGCGCTGCGCGCCGGGGACGCGCGCGGCCGCGAACGCCGCCGCCGAGCGGGTGTCGAGGACGGCGACGTGCGGCAACGAAGTGCGGACCGCGTCCGCGGAGGCCGCGTCGATGAACTGGAAGTCGACGCCGGCTTGCGGCGGCTCGAGGCCCTTGCCCCACCACGCCAACCGGTATCCGCGAACGAGGTTGGCGGCGGTCCCGAGGACGAGGGCGGCCACGAGAATGAGCGCGGTATCGCGAACGAGTCCTCGCATCGGCGGGAGAGTCTATCATGGGCTCGATGAAGGTGAACCTTCGGCGGCTCGCGTGGGCGGCCGGCCTCGTGGCCGCGGCCGGGGTTGGGCTGTGGGCCACCTCCAGGGGATCACCTCCACTGCCGGCCGACCAACATCACGCGGTTTCGCAGGCGGAGACGAAGTGCCTCGGCTGTCACGCCCGTACGGGAGGTTTCCCGCGTCCGGCGGACCACCCGTTGCGTGACGACTGCTTCTCTTGCCACCGCGACGCGCGCGGCCGGCTGCACCCGCGACCCGGCGCACCGACGAGCCTGCCGGGGGGTTGGCGGGACGACCCGGCGCTCGCGGGTCGGGCCGCGACGAGAGGGGGACGGGAATGAACGCAGCGAAGAGGAGATCGGTATTGTGGTCCGTGATCGGGGCCGCCCTCGCGGCGGCGGTGAGCGCCCAGACGGCGCCCGCACCGCGTTTTTCCGGCGTCGCCACGACGGTCGCGGTGAACCGCGCCAACGGAATGGTGGCCGTGCTCGCGGGCGGAACGCTCGCCGTCTACCCGAGCGCGTCGGCGGCGTCGCCGGCGTCGCGCATTGAGCTGCCGGGTCGGAACCCTCGGCTGCTCGAGTTCTGCGGACCGAGCCTGCGCTACGTGACGCACGACGTGCAGGGGATGGCGCAGGTGTTCGTCGCGATCACGGCCGAGGGGCGCGAACGGCTGGCGTGGCCGAACTCGGGTCTGTCCGACCTCTTCCCCACCGCGGACAGCCGTCTCACCCTCGACGGCAAGGGGCTGTACGGCTTCCTTCCGCTCGATCCCGCGGCACGCGAGTACTTCGGCCTGCCCGCGGACATCCCGACCGGAGCCGGCGTCGCGGCGACGTTCCGCTTCGCGGGGGAGAAGCTGCTGGCACGGGCCTCGTCGGCGTTCGCCGGCGTCGTCGCGCTGTCCCCCGACGACATGCTCCTGGCGCTCGGCGGCGGCGGCCTGATGCGCTACCGGTCGCCGGGCGGGGTCGCCTGGAAGCGCGAGGGGAGCGGCGGCACCTGGCGGATCGCCGACGTCGACCAGGCCGCCGGGACCGTGGC
>JAJXUY010000382.1 GCA_021782525.1 Acidobacteriota bacterium
GCTGAACGCGAGGTAGAGGAACGGCCCGCGGGCGAGCTCCAGCCAGGTGGTCATCGCCCCTCCCCGTCGCCGAGGACGATCGCCTGGTACAGGAGATCGTGCAGGCCCACCACCTGCACCCCTTCCAGGCCGTGGTCCTCGCACACCTCCCGCAGCTGCTTCTTGCAGTTCGCGCACGGCGCCACGACGTACTTCGCGCCGGTGCGGCGGATCTGCTCCGCCTTGAGCTTGCCGGTCACGCCGGTCCGGTACGGGCGGATCTCGTCCACCGACACGGTGCCGCCGCCCCCGCCGCAGCAGTAGTTCTTCTCCCCCTTCGGCTCCATGTCCACGTAGTCCTTGCAGAAGGCGCGCAGGATCTCGCGCGGCTGGTCGACGATCCAACCGGTGCGGGCGATGTTGCAGGGGTCGTGGTAGGTGACGCGCTCGGTGATCACGTCGGGGTCGAGCTTGAGCTTGCCCCGGCGCAGCATCTCGTGGGTGACCTCCATGATGTTGACGACCGGCAGCGCGCCCTTGCCGCCCGCGAACGAGGGGACGAACACCCTGGCGCTGCGCGAGGCGTGGCCGCACTCCCCGATCAGGATCTTGCGGCCGTTCAGCCGGTGGGCCTCGTCGATCTCCTTGTTGATGATCCGCTCCGCGCACCAGTCGGAGTAGAAGAGGCCGTAGTTGATCCCGTCGTAGTAGCCGGTGCCGATCGTCCAGCGGTCGGCCTCGCCGGCGGCGTGGAAGGTGAGCGCGATCCCCTTCAACGTCTCCGCCTCGAGCAGGTAGTCGCTCACCGCCGGGAAGAAGACGAACTCGCGGCCCTCTTTGTCGATCGGAAACTCGACCCGCACCCCCTTCTCGTCCTTGATGTCGTCGGCGAGGAAATCGAGCGTGTCGAGCAGCGCCGCCACCGGGATCGCGGAGGTGTTTCCGGTCTTGCCCTCGAGCTGCTCGCGCGTGGCCACCACGAGCGCCTTCGGCACGATGTCGAGCTCGGCCAGGATCCAGCGGGCCAGGTGCGTCATCAGACCGTGGTCGATCCCCATCGGGCACTCGAACGAGCAGCGCCGGCATCCGGTGCAGTGGTAGACCGATTCCGCCAGCTCGCGGATCCTCTCGTCGGTCAGGTACACCGAGCCGGTGACCTTGCTCTGGAACGCCCCGCGGAACGTGAAGTGCCGGCGGTAGATCTCGAGCAGGAGGTTGGTGCGGTAGCAGGGGATGTCGTGCGGGTCTTGGGAGGCGAGGTAGATCTGGCACGCGCAGGCGCAGTTGCCGCACTTGGCCCCGACGCGCGCGTAGGTGTCGACGAGGTGCCCGTAGTTGGTGTACTTCAGGACCGCTCCGAACACCTCGAGGAAGCGCTTGACCCGGTCCCCGGCGTACAGCCGTTCGATGAAGTAGCTCGTCCCCAGGACCTGATGAGGCTTCGCCGGCTCGGGCGGCCGCGCCACCACCGCTGGCCCCGACGCCGCCGTGCCCCCCTTCGCCGCCGCTCGATCCGCCATGCGTCCCCCTCGCTCCCCGCCCGACCCGCCACGCGCCGCGGCGGCGCCGGGTCCGCGTCCCCAACCGGGTCCGGTCACGTTCCAGTAACGGCGCGAACGACCACATCGGGAACCGCCCGCTGCGGCCCTCGGCGGCCACGACCCGACGCTTCTCCTTCTCGGCGGTGCACTTCACCGACTTCGCCCGCGCCCCCTATGCATCGAGGCCGTCGCGGCACGCGGCGCGAGTCGGCCAGGCGCCGGAACCCGGGCGTGCAAAGTGCACGGAGCGTGCCAGGCGGGCGGGCCGGCCATCGTCACCCGGCGGTGGGGAGCGGCGGCACCCGCGGGCCACTTCCACCACCGTCACTTGCGTGGTGAGCCGGTGCGCGGGCGCCCGGACCCGGTGGCGGAACGCTCGCGCCCGGCGGCCCACGTCGTTGGTCTCGCGAACGCCGGTGCCGTGAGGTCTGGTTACTGGCCAGTAACAAACTCTCCCGCGTCTCTCGATCGAGCTTGGCCGTCGCGCTGTAAGGTCAAGCAAAACAACGCTTTTAGCCTGATCCACCTGACGCCTTCCACTGGCACAGGGGTTGCACGGACGATCGGTGCATGAGGCGGGGAAGCACCCGGCTGCGGATCACCCGGCGACGCGCCGCCAGCACGGCCGCTGGTCTGCGCCAGGTTTGTGCGGACCCGTCTGCCTCGAACGGGTTCGGGTGTGGGTTCGGCAATCGCGCTGGATGTTCAGGCACCGAAAGGAGCTGCCATGAGTGAGGAGAGGAAGAAGAGGGAAACGCCGCTGCTCGACGAGCTCGAGAGCGGCCCGTGGCCGAGCTTCGTCAAGGAGATCAAGAAGTCCGACACCCCGATAGCGGACGATCTCCTCGGCGTGCTCGAGCGCTCGTACGAGGAGCGCATCGGCCACTGGAAGCACGGCGGACTGGTCGGCGTCATGGGCTACGGCGGCGGCGTGATCGGGCGCTACTCGGACGTCCCGCAGGACTTCCCCGAGGTCGCCGAGTTCCACACGATGCGGATCAACCAGCCGGCCGCCTGGTTCTACACCTCGGATGCGCTGCGCAAGATCACCGACATCTGGGAGCGCCACGGCTCCGGGCTCACCAACATGCACGGTTCGACCGGCGACATCGTCCTGCTCGGCTGCAAGACCGAGGCGCTCGAGCCCACGTTCGCCGAGCTCACGAGCCTGGGCTTCGACCTCGGCGGGTCCGGCTCCGACATGCGGACGCCGAGCTGCTGCGTCGGCCAGGCGCGCTGCGAGTGGGCGTGCTACGACACGATGGGCGCCTGCTACGACTTCACCCAGACCTACCAGGACGAGCTGCACCGCCCGGCGTTCCCGTACAAGTACAAGCTCAAGTTCGCCGGCTGCCCGAACGACTGCGTCGCGTCGGTGGCGCGCTCCGACATGTCGTTCATCGGCGTGTGGCGCGACGACATCAAGGTCGACGCCGAGCAGGTCAAGGCGTACGCGGCGAGCGGCAAGCTCGACATCCAGCAGGACGTGTGCGACCGCTGCCCGACCCGCTGCATGCGCTGGGACG